>NZ_JBSFGK010000022.1:0-98527 GCF_053596495.1 Kitasatospora sp. NPDC001683 | reverse complement strand
GGCGGCTTCAACCGCGACCGTGGTGGCTTCGGTGCCGGCCGGGACCGCGACGACCGTCGCTCGGGCGGCTTCAACCGTGACGACCGCGGCGACCGTGGCGGCTTCAACCGCGACCGTGGTGGCTTCGGTGCCGGCCGGGACCGCGACGACCGTCGCTCGGGCGGCTTCAACCGTGACGACCGCGGCGACCGCGGTGGCTTCAACCGCGACCGCGACGACCGCGGCGGCCGCTCCTTCGGTGACCGTCCGGCCCGCTCCTTCGGCGACCGCCCGTCCTTCGGCCGGGACCGCGACGAGCGCGGCGGCAGCAACAGCCGCCCGTTCTCGCGCCGTGACGACCACCGCTCCGGCGGCCGTCCGCAGGCCGACCGCGGTGGCTTCAACCGGGACCGCGGCGGCTTCGACCGCGACCGCGGCGGCTTCAACGGCGGCGGCTTCAACCGCGACGACCGCAAGCCGCGCTGGAAGAACTGACGTCGTACGGCCGGTGGGCGACCACCGGCCGGGCTGAGCCGCACGGCTGAGGCCACGACCGAAGCGCAGGACCGAAACACACACGAAGGGCCCGCTCCGTCCCCGGAGCGGGCCCTTCGTGTTCCCCCGATTTTCCCCCGTGTCCCCCCGACCCCCCCCCGAACACCTCGCTGCTGCTCGCCCCCCGAGGTGTTGTTCTGGGAGTGAGAATAACCTGTGGCGCGCGGTGCCGGTAGTCCCGTAGCGTCACGGACATGAGCAGCAGACTGCATGAAGTGGCACGGGTGAACGAGGAGATCGCCGAGCGGGGGAGCTACCGGACGGCCGGGGGCGAGCTCGTGCAGGTGGGGGAGCAGTTGGCGGCGGCCAGGGCCGGCACGGTGTCCTACGCGCCGGCGGACCTGGACGCGCTGCTGGCGGCGGGGGAGCGCGGGCCCGGTCCGGCCGGCGGGCGGATCGAGGTGACGGCAGAGGGCAGCATGGACGCCGCCCGGCGGCTGGTCGCGGCCGGGGCCGGGCCGGTCGGGGTGCTGAACTTCGCCTCCGCGCGCAACCCCGGCGGCGGCTACCTGCGCGGCGCCCGCGCCCAGGAGGAGGACCTGTGCCGCAGCGCGCTGCTGTACAGCTGTCTGGTGGAGGCGCCGGACTACTACGAGGCGCACCGGGCCTCGACGGACCTGCGGTACAGCCACCGGGTGATCGTCTCGCCCGCGGTGCCGGTGATCCGGAACGGCCGGGGCGACCTGACGGCCCGGCCGTACCCGGTCACCTTCCTGACCTCGCCCGCGCCCAACGCCGGTCAGCTGGAACGGCGTTCGGCCGGTGAGGACGTCCGGCGGGTGCTCGCCGAGCGGGCCGTCCGGGTGCTCGCGGCGGCGGCCCGGCACGAGGTCCGCGCCCTGGTGCTCGGCGCCTGGGGCTGCGGGGTGTTCCGCAACGACCCGGCCCAGGTCGCCGAGGCCTTCGAGGGCGCGCTGGCCCGGTACGGGGGCGCGTTCGAGCAGGTGGTGTTCGCGGTCTGGGACCGCTCACCGGTCTCGGCGAACCGGGCCGCCTTCGAGGCGCGGTTCGGCGCGGCGGTCCGCTGAACCGTTGCCGGTCAGCGCTTGCGGGCGGCCAGCACGGTCGCGGCCGTGGAGGCCGCCGCGACCACCCCGGTGACGGCGAACACGGACGGCCAGGCGCCGATCCGCTTCGCCAGCGGGTGCGAGCCGCCGAAGGCCGCCACGTAGAGGCCGGTCAGCGCCGCCGCGGCGGCCGTGCCCGAGCTCCGGCGCCACTGCGCGGCCGCCCCGGCCCCGGCCACCGCCAGTACCGCGCCGCCCAGTTCGCGCCGGCCGCTCCAGCGGGCCACGCCGTAACCGCCGACCAGACCGCTCGCCGCGGTCAGCGCGGCGGGCGCGGCGGCCGCGAGCGCGTTCGGGACCTTCGCCATCGTCGACTCCACTCGTGGGGCTCGTAGGGGCTGTGCGTCGGCTTCCGACCATAACCCGGCGAACAGGACGGCCCCCGGGGGCCTGCGGTCGGGCCGCCCGGTCAGCCGAAGGCCGACACCGTGGACATCCCCGGCACCGTCCGGGCCAGCAGCCGCGCCGCCTCCGCCGGGTCCAGCACCCGCTCCAGCCGCAGGTCCCCCGGCACCTCCTGGATGAAGCGACCGGCCGACCAGCTGCGCTCGTACGGCAGTTGCTCCAGCACCAGGGTGCGCACGCCGTCCACCACCGGGATGTCGCTGGGCGTGCCCTCGTTCCAGAGCCAGGAGCCGTCCGGCGCCACCAGGTTGAAGGCGCCGGTGGCGATCAGCCGGCGGCCGTCCAGGAACTCCGTCCGGGCCAGCGCCACCACCTCCGGGTCCTGCGGGGTGCCGGGCAGGTGGCCGCCGCCGATCAGCACGTCGGCGAGCAGGGTGTGCAGCTGGAAGGTGTCGCTCAGGCCGCTCATCCGCAGCAGGTAGCCGGTGCCGGTGGGGCGGTCGAGCACCAGCAGCGGCTCGTCGTCGAGCATCAGCGCCAGGTGGGTCAGGCCCTTGAAGTCGTGCTGCTCGCCCTCGTACCGGTCGAACAGCTCCAGCAGCACCTCGGTGACGCCCGAGGCGCGGGCCTCGGCCCGGACCGACGCGTGCGCGTACACCGCCCAGGCGGCCTGCTGCCACAGGTGCAGCGTCCACCAGCCGACCACGGCCAGGTGGGCGTTCCACGCGTCGAGCTGCTCCGGGCCCTCGATCCGGGCGTGCGCCTCGGCCGGATCGTCCGCCTCCTGATCCGGCAGCGGGCCGCCGCCGGTCCGCGCCCAGTGTTCGACCAGCCGCTGCGCCCCGGTCAGCGCCCCGCGCAGGCCGGCCAGCACCGGACCGGCGCAGGCCACCGGGTCGGCGCCGGACTCCACGCAGGCGCCCACGACCATCGCCAGGTGGGCCCGCGGGAACGGCGGGGCGTCCGGCAGCAGCGGGGCCAGCCGGGGCCCGGCGGCCTGCCGCTCGGCCGGCCCGGACGGGCCGAACAGCCCGCCGACCAGGCCCAGGGCCGGGCCGAAGCGCTCGTCGTCGCCGGCCGCGACCACCGCCTCCAGTTCGGCCACCGCCTCCAGGAGGGTGGGCTGCTGACGCGGCGACGGGATGTTATCGGCGTTCTGCTCGTTGGACATTCGCCGCAGCATAGGCGGCGCGGCCGGTCCACCGGAAACGCCCCTGCACGTCGGCCTGGTGACGGATACTCGCGCGGTGACCGAGTCCCCTGTTTCTCCTGTCGCCCCTGATACGGACGAGATACCCGAGCCCGCCCTCAGGGTGGCGCCGCTCGAACTCTTCCTGGACCTCGTGTTCGTCTTCACCATCACCCAGCTCACCGGCAGTCTGGTCCACCACCTCACGCCGGGCGGTTTCGCCCAGGTGCTGGTGATGCTGGGGGTGATCTGGTGGATGTACGACGCCTTCATCTGGCTGACGAACGCGATGCCGCCGCGCACCCACGGGCGGCGCGGGCTGCTGATGCTGGCGATGGGCGGCTTCCTGGTGATCTCGCTGTCCGTGCCGCACGCCTTCGAGGGCAGCGGCGCCGCCTTCGGCTGGGCGTACCTGGTGGTGGTCGCCCTGCACACCGGGATGTTCGCCGCCGCCGGGGTGACACCCGCCGCGGTGCTCGGGATGGGTGCCTCCAACCTGGCCATCGGCGCCCTGGTGGTGGCCGGCGGCTACCTCACCGGCACCGTCCAACTCGCCTTCTGGGCCGTGGGTTTCGCGATGCAGTACGTCACCCAGCGGGCCGCCCGGCTGCCCGAGTTCCGGCTGCGCGCGGACCACTTCGTGGAGCGGCACGGGCTGATCGTGATCATCGCGTTCGGCGAGTCGGTGATCGCCATCGGGGTGGGGGCGGGAGCCGGCGAGCTCGGGCCCGCGCTGATCGCCGTCGCGCTGCTCAGCCTGAGCGTCTGCGTCGGGCTCTGGTGGGCGTACTTCGGGCACGACGACGACGCCCGCGCCGAGCACCACATGGCCGCGCTGTCCTCCGCCGAGCGCAACCGGGCGGCGGTGTCCGTCTACTACCTCGGCCACCTCGGGCTGCTGCTGGGCGTGCTGCTGTTCGCCGCCGGGGTGAAGTCGGCGACCGCCCACCCCGCCGCCGCGATCACCCAGCCGCAGGCCGTCGCGCTGGCCGGCGGCATCACGCTGTACCTGGTGGTGAACACCGCGATCCGGCGCTTCTTCGGGCTGGGGCCCCAGCTGCCCCGGCTGATCGGCGCCGCCCTGGTCGCGGGGACCGTTCGGCTGGGCACCGGGGTGTCGGCACTGGCCCAGGTCGGCGCCGTGGTCGCGGTGCTGGCCGCGGTCTTCGGCTACGAGGCCGTCTGTCGGCGCCCGGTGGGAGACTCCGGGCATGACTGACAGTGCGATCACCGACGGCCGCTACCGGATCCGCAACGTCGGCAGCGGCCTGCTGCTGGAGGTCGCCGAGGCCTCCCGGCGCAGCGGCGCCCGGATCCGCCTGGGCGCGGACGACGGCTCCGACGCCCAGCTCTGGCAGCTCTCCGCCGTCCACCCCGGCGGTGCGCTCTTCCACATCGAGAACGCCGGCAGCGGCAAGCGCCTCGACGTCACCGGTGCCTCCCCGGAGGACGGCGTCCCGATCCAGCAGTGGTCCGCCAACGCCTTCGGCGCCCAGGAGTGGCTGCTGGAGGCCCACGTCGACGCCCCGGGGACGTACACCGTCACCAGCTTCATCAGCGGCAAGCCGCTGACCGCCCCGCAGGCCCGGGAGGCGGGCGTCCAGCAGTGGGAGGACGTCGACTCGCCCACCCAGTGGTGGCGCTTCGAGCGGCAGGGGTAGCCCGAGCGCCCGCTTCCTCAGGCCGAGAGGTTGGCCCGGAGGGCGTGGAGGTCGGCGTCGGTGAGGCCGTGGGCGTGGAGGTAGGCGGGGACGGTGCCGTGGTGGATGCGGATCCAGGCGAGGGAGGAGGCGATGAGTTCGGCGCCGACCGGGCGGGAGAGGCGCTCGCTGCCGGTCTCGTCGACGTACGGGGTCGGGCCCTTGTCCAGGCCGAGGCCGGGGTTGGAGAGCAGGAAGTCGGCGGTGACGTCGGCGTCCGAGGCGCCCAGCAGGGCCTGGAGGACGGCGATGGTGAGGCCGGTGCGGTCCTTGCCGACCGCGCAGTGCACGATCACCGGCACCGCCTCGGGGGCGGCCAGCCGGCGGATGATCGCGGTGAGCGAGGGGCCGGCGGTCTCCGGCATGAAGGTGTAGAGCGCGGCCTGGTCCTCGGGCCAGGGCCGGTCGACGTCGCCGCGGTTGGCGGGCAGGGTCGGCAGGTTGAGGGACTCGTAGTCGAGGCCGTGCCGCTGGTCCGGCCAGGTCTCCAGCTCGAACGGGCTGCGCAGGTCGACCACCGTCCGCAGGCCGAGGTCCTTGAGCTTCCGGGCGCCCTCCTCGGTGAGCGTGTGGAGGGAGCCGGAGCGGTACAGCACGCCCCGGCGCAGCGCGCCGATCCCGCCCGCGTCACGGAAGTTGCGCACACCAGGGATGTCGATGAAGGCATCGGTCATGGCGTCCACCGTACGGGTGCGGACGGACCGGGGGAAGGAAACCGGAGGGGGCTGTTCGGCGTCGGGCGGGCGCCGAACAGGGCGCTCAGCGCCCGCCGGAGACCTCCAGGAACGCCCCCGTGGTGTACGAGGCGGCCGGGGAGAGCAGGAACAGGATCGCCTCGGCGACCTCCTCCGGCTGCCCGCCGCGCAGCATCGGCAGGGCCGGCGCGACCCGGTCGACCCGGCCCGGCTCGCCGCCGAGCGCGTGGATGCCGGTGTGGATCAGGCCGGGGCGGACGCAGTTGACCCGGATGCCCTCGGCGGCGACCTCCAGCGCCAGCCCGCGGGTCATCGAGTCCACCGCGCCCTTGGCGGCCGCGTAGTCGACGTACTCGTTCGGCGAGCCGATCCGGGAGGCGGCGGAGCCGACGTTGACGATCGCGCCGCCGCGCCCGCCGTGCCGGGTGGACATCCGGCGGACGGCCTGGGCCGCGCACAGGAACGGGCCGGTGATGTTGGCGGCCCAGATCCGGTTCAGCCGGTCCTCGTCGATCTCCTCCAGCCGGCACTGCCGCTCCAGCGTGCCCGCGTTGTTCACCAGTCCGGTGAGCGGCCCGAGTTCGGCGTCCACGGTGGCGAACAGCCGTTCCACGTCGGCGCTGCGGCTGACGTCGGCCCGGACGGCGATCGCGGTGCCGCCCGCGGCCCGGACGGCGTCCACGACGGCGGTGGCCGAGGCGTCGTCGGTACGGTAGTTGACGCAGACCCGGTAGCCGCGGCGGGCGGCCAGCAGCGCGGTGGCGGCGCCGATGCCGCGGCCGGCGCCGGTGACGATCAGGACCTCGTCGGTGGTGGTGGTCGACATGGTCGGTACGCTACCCGGCCGTCCCGGCTGCTGCGGCCGCCCGCAGCGCGGCGATCCTCGGGGCGCGGCTCCTCGGCGAGTCGAGGCTGAAGCCGCGGGCGTCGCCGAGCTCGTCCCGGACGAACGCCTCGGTGCGGGCCACCGCCTCGCGCAACGCGTCGTCCGGCGGGACGAAGGACAGGTGCACGATCTCGGCCCGCTCGGTGTCGTACTCCCACAGGCCGACGATCCGGCCGCGGTCCAGCACCAGGTGGGTCTGCGGGTCGGCCTCGCCGCCGAAGGTGCGCCCGGTCCGGCCGGCGGGCAGTGGGCGGGCGGCGTCGGCCGGGTCGAGCAGCCGGGACAGGTCGCGGTGCAGCAGGTGGATGCCGTCGATGCCGGCCAGCAGGGTGTAGTGCGGCTCGGTGGGTGCCTCGAACTCGGCGAACTCCTCGGCGAGTTCGGGTAGCAGCAGCAGTTCGGAACCGGGCTCCAGCGGGACCGCCCCGGCCTCGGCGACGGCCCGGCGGGCGGTGGCCGCGGTGAAGCCGGAGAACCAGCGGAAGTGCCCGAGGGTGGCCGGCCCCGCCCAGGAGAGGTAGCGGCGGGCGAGGTCGACGGCGCTGCCCGCGACCGGCTGGTCCCAGCCGATGTAGCCGTAACGCTGTTGGTCCAGGCGGCCGTTGACCGGCACCCGGCGGATCCGGCCGCGCGACTGCATCAGCCCGAGGGCGAGCGGCAGGGTGGTCGCCAGGCCGCGCTTGCGGCCCGCCTCGCCGAGCGGCCGGGCGGCGTCGCCGACCGCCTCCCGGATCGTGGTCGGGTCCAGCGGGCCGCCGTCGGACAGCACCCGCTCGATGGCGAGGCAGAGCTGCTCCACCTCGTCCCGGCTGACCCCCAGGTGCTTGGCCGCGGCGGCCAGTTCACCCTCCGGGGCGGCCGCGCCGACGGCCAGGCCGAGCGCGAAGTCGGCGGCGGGCAGCAGGTAGGTGCAGCCGCGGGCGGACGGCAGCTCGTGCACCTGCAACCCCGCCACCGCCGCGTCCACCGCGGCCCGGCCGAGCCCGGCCCGGGCGAACAGGCCCAGGTACGGGGCCGCGCCGCCGACCGAGCGGGCCCAGCCGGTGGCGGCCAGCACCTCGGCGGCGGACGCCCCGGGGTGCTGGCGGTCCAGCCACTGCCGGTGGGACCACCAGGCCCGCAACTTCTCGATGCCGACGGTTTCCGGACGGGGATCGTGCTGCATGGGGGCCAGTATCGACGGCCGGGCGGTCCCCGGTCCGGAAATCGCTCGCCCGGCGCGGCCCGCTCGGGAGAGGATGCGCTCTCCGGCAGGGCGTTCGAAAGGAGTCCAACGATGCTCACCTCGCCCGGCACCGTGCTGCTCTCCGGCATCGTCGGCTCCACCGCGTACGGCCTCGCCCACGCCGGCTCCGACCTCGACCGGCTGGGCCTGTTCGCCGTTCCCACCGAGGAGTTGCACGGCCTGCACCGCCCGGCCGAGTCGCACGTCACGACCGAACCGGACGTGACCCTGCACGAGGCCGCCAAGTGGTGCCGGCTGGCGCTGTCCTGCAACCCGACCGCCTCCGAACTGGTCTGGCTGCCGGAGGACCTGTACGAGACCCTCACCCCGCTCGGTCGCGAACTGGTCGGGATCCGCTCGAGCTTCCTCAGCGCACCGGCCGTCCGCAAGGCCTATCTCGGTTACGCGGACCAGCAGTTCCGCAAGCTGCTCACCCGCGACACCACCGACCCGGCCACCCGCCGCCGGGCCGCCAAGCACGCCCGGCACCTGGTCCGGCTGGTCGAGCAGGCCGTCCGGCTGCACCGCACCGGCCGGAACCTGATCCGGTTGCCCGATCCGGAGCGCGTCCGCGAACTGGGCGAACGCATCGCCGACCGCCCCGCGACCGCCGAACAACTGCTCGCCGACGCCGCCGAGCGCCTCGCCGGCCCCGGCGTCCTGCCCGAGGCCCCGGACCCGCGCCCCGCCGAGGCCTGGCTCCGTCGGGTCCGCGCCGCCCACTACGGTCCGGCCCGAGCCGCGCTCCCCGCTCCCGGCGCGCCCACCCAATCCACTGGCGGAGCCCTGGGGCCCACCGGGTAGGATCGCGGTGGCCCTCCCCACCCGGGACCAGCCCGGTACGGAGAGCCGCGGGGCATTAGCTCAATTGGCAGAGCTGCGGACTTTTAATCCGTAGGTTCAGGGTTCGAGCCCCTGATGCCCCACTCCAGCCGACGGCGGGGACACGGTGCGCCACCGTGTCTCCGCCGTCCTGGCATCCGGCCCCGTGCGGCGCCGAGGCGGCGCAAGCCCTGACGGCGGCTCCCGTCGAGCAGCCGGGCCCGGAGCAGCAGGGACTCGTCGGGACGGTGGTCCGCTGCCGGGGGCCGACTCGGCGAACCGACACCGGCGACGTGCGGCAGCCGCTCGGCCCACGGGTCGGCGAGGTTGATGACCAGCGTGGCCGCCGACGGTTCGTACTGCAGGCCGTTCACGAGCCTTCTCCAGAGTTCGTCGGGTACGGAGCCCTTGTGCGGGAACTCTCTCCTACGAGCCCGGAGAACCGGTCGAGCTGCCGGGGAGGCCGGCGCCGTCCGTCGGGGCCGATCGGGGAGGGGGCGCCGGAGTTGGGCGACGGAGGCTCAACTATCTTGATGTCATGGGACCTTTGAAACCGGATCTTGCCCAAGTCATTGTCGGACTCGTCTGTTTCTTCCTGATATTCGGGCTGCTCGGGGCGGTGGTGCTGCCGCGGATCGAGAAGCTGCTCGGGGAACGCCGGGATGCCACCGAGGGCGGTGTCGAGCGGGCCGAGGAGGCGCGGGCCGAGGCCCAGCGGGTGTACGAGGAGTTCCAGGCGGAGCTCACCGCGGCGCGACACGAGGCGGCGCTGATCCGGCAGACCGCGACCGAGGAGGGTGCGGCGCTGATCGCGCGGCTGCGGGCCGAGGGGCAGGAGCTGCGGGACCGGATGCTGGCCGAGGCGCAGGTGCAGCTGGCGGCGGACCGGGTGCTGGCCGAGGCCGAGCTGCGCGAGGACGTGATCCGGCTCGCCGGTGAGCTCGCGGGCCGGGTGATCGGTGAGCCGGTCGCCGAGCTGCCGCGCACCCGGGCGATCGCCGACGAGTTCTTCGCCGCCCAGGACGCCCGGGCGGGCCTCGGCGCCTGACCGCCCGCCCCCGTCGTACTTCCCCCACCAACGGCTCGGGTCCCGGGCAGTGGTCCAGCCACTGTCCGGGACCCGAGCCGTCCCGGCATCCGGAAGGAACGTGCACGTGGCCGCGGTGGGCGGCGCCAAGCTGGACCACACCGAGGCGGTGCTGCCGGCGGACGGGACGCACCTGGTGAAGGCGGCCCTGGTCGGCGGTGCGGAGCTGGCCTACCCGGAGGGCGCCTCGGCCGAGGTGGACGCGTTCTCGGTGTTCGGCGGGGTCGACCTGACCGTTCCGGCCGGGACCGCGGTGGAGGTCAGCGGGTTCTCGCTGCTCGGCGGCCGTAGCAAGGGCGTGGCCGGTGAGCCCGGTGGCGCGGTGGTCAAGGTCCGCTCGTACTCGCTGGTCGGCGGCGTCAAGGTCCGGCAGGCGGTCTGACCGGGCCGGACCCCCGTTTCGGGGCAGCGCCGCCACGACCGGGCCGGGACGGGTGCGGGAGCACCGGGGGCCGGGGCGGCGGTCGGGGGCACGGCCCCGCTGCGCATGCGTACGCCCGGGCGCCGGGACGTGCGTAAACGGGGATTTCAGTATGTACCGGGCCTCCGCGCGCGTGGTCGAATGACCGGGTAGTCGCTGGCGCCGGGGGCAGGCGGCCGGCCCTGGCGGGGTGCGGGAAATCCCCCCGCGTACGGGCCGGAAATACCTCGTCCTGACAGAACCTGGCAGACCGAGGAAAAAGAGGTAACCGTGGCCGAGCATTTCCTTTCCGCCTATCTCACGCCGCCGGGGCCGGGTGCGGTCTTCTCGGTCCGGCACGACCAGAACGTCGCGCTGTGGCGCCGGGACGGCGCGGACGTCGAGCTGGTCCGGGTCTGGGAACTGGAACGGGTCAGCGGACAGAAGCACCACTTCTGGCCGCTCTACACCGAGGGCCGGTCGGAGGCCTTCCTGTCCGCGCTGCTGGCGGAGGAGGGGCTGACCCTCGACGACGTCACCGCCACCTGGGGCACCCCCGGGCTGCCGAAGGCGCAGCCGGTGCCGAAGCCGGCCGGGGCCGAGGACTTCCCGCTGCACAGCCTGGCGCACCTGTTCAGCGGCGTGCTGCGGGACGTCCCGCTGTTCCGCGAGGGCCAGATCGTCGGCCTGGCGATCGACGCCCTGCCCGACTACGCGCAGGAGAGCCGCCCGAACCCGTACTGGTACGCCGGCTGCGTGGTCAAGCAGGGCCGGATCACCTTCGAGCCGGTGGAGTCCCCCGGGCCGCTGTACACCGCGGCCGAGACGGTGTTCGGGCTGGAGCCCGGCTCGCTGATGGCGCTCGCCTCCGCCTCCACGGCCGCGATCGAGTTCGACGCCGAGGCCGCGATCGCCGACGTCACCTTCTTCGGCGGCTCCGCGACCCAGCCCTGGAAGGCCGCCCACGACCTGGTGCGCTCGGTGGTGGACGCCGCCGAGCAGCAGCTCGCCGACGTCGAGCTGGACGACTCGCTCAGCCGCGAGGACCACCTGCGCAGCGCCGTGATGAAGGTGATCCAGCGCTGCTGCGAGGGCGTCGCGATCCGCAACGTGGAGCGGCTGCTGGAGGTCGGCGGCATCCGCGCCGAGGACACCCACCTCGCCACCACCGGAGGCTACGCGCTCAACTGCCCCACCAACACCCTGCTGATGGACCGCTTCGGCTTCCGCGGCCTGGTCACCCCGCCGTGCGCGAACGACTCCGGCCAGGGCATCGGCCTCGGCCTGCTCGGCCTGTACGGGGCCGGCGCGCTCGACGGCTCGGACCTGCGGATCGTCTCCCCGTACTACGGCCGGGACGTCCTGGACACCGAGGAGGCACTGGCCGAGTTCGCGCCGTGGATCGTCTCGGTCACGGACTTCGAGGCCGAGCGCTTCGTCGCCGACGTCTCGGACGGCGTGATCGCCTGGGTGGACGGCCGGGCCGAGCTCGGGCCGCGCGCGCTGGGCCACCGCAGCCTGCTCGGCGATCCGCGCTCGCAGAAGGTCAAGGACCTGCTGAACGAGTACAAGCGGCGCCAGTGGTGGCGGCCGGTCGCGCCGATGGTGATGGCCGAGCACGCGGGCGACTGGTTCGCCTCCGACCGCGAGTCGCCGTACATGCTGGAGGCCGTCCAGGTCCGGCCGGAGGTGCGGGAGTTGGTGCCGGCGATCGTCCACCTGGACGGTTCGGCCCGGCACCAGACCGTCACCGCGGAGTCCAACCCGGCGCTGCACCGGGCGCTGGACGCCTTCCGGGCCGCCACCGGGGTGCCGATCCTGTGCAACACCTCGCTCAACGACAAGGCCGAGGCCGTCGTCGACCAGGCCGCGCAGGCGCTCAACTTCTGTGTCCGCAAGGGAGTTCAGGTGCTGTACCTGTGCGGCCGCCGGGTCGAGCTGCGGGCCGAGCCGGTGCCGGCCGTCGAGGCGCCGACCGAGCCGCGGCCGCGCGCCCTGGAGTACTTCGCCGGGCAGGAGGCGGACCGCGACGCGCTGTGGCAGGGCTGGCTGGACGCCGGCTACACCGTCGAGGGCATGTACCACCTCTCGCGCAGCCACCAGTTGCGCGCCGAGCAGGAGCTGTCCACGCCGGAGCGGGTCAACCTGCTGGCGGCGTACCGGGCGAAGGTGGACCCGTCGTTCACCGGGCTGGTGAACAACTTCCGCCGCACCCACGGGCCGGGCGGCTCCTTCGTCGACCCGTCCACGCTGACCGGGGCGTTCGGGGTGATCAATCCGCTGCGGCGCGGCAAGTAGCACGCGGCGAGGCGGAACGGGTCGGGGGGTAAGGCTTTGAAGCCTTACCCCCCGACCCGTTGTGCTGCTAAGCCGCTCGGCGTCGACCCCACCGTCAGTAGCGCGGCTTCCGGGTCAGCGCCAGGCCGCCCAGCAGGAAGGCCACCCCGAGCACGCCGGCGACCACCGCGGAGGTGGTGTCGGCGGGCTTCTGGCTGGCGTCCATCACGGCGGTGACCAGGCCGGCGACGGCGCTGATGTAGCAGAAGATGGTGATGAAGATCTTCACCTTGGGGTGCATGGAGGTGTTCCTTTCCGGTGTCCGGGAGGGATGGTGGGTCAGCAGGTTTCCTGCGGTCCGCGACCCGCGGGTGCGGTCGCGGCGGCGGTGAGGCCGAGCAGCATCACCCAGGCGTCGGGGTCCGACCGGAAGCGGTTCCAGCGGTCCGCGGCGAGGGCGAGTTCGGCCAGTGAGAGGACGCCCCGGGCGACCAGCGGCTCCAGGCGCTGCGGGCCGAGCTGCGGGGCGAAGGCCTCGGTGGGGTGGTCGTCGTTGGTGGTGGCGAACGGGCGCAGCACCGGCTGTTCGAAGCCGGCCGCGCGCAGCAGCCGGGGGAGCCGGCGCCCGATCGAGCGGTCGCCGCCGTCGGCGCGCTGGGCGGCGGCCATCTTGGCGTGCACGCCCGCGAGTTCGGGGTACGAGGGCTCGGCCGCGCCCCACAGCGCGGAGTCCACCTCGGTGACGGCGACCCGGCCGCCGGGGCGCAGCACCCGGCGGACCTCGGCGAGCACCGCGACCGGGTCGGGCACGTGCTGGAGGACGTAGCGCAGCAGCACGAAGTCCACGCTGGCCTCCGGCAGCGGCAGTTCGGCGCCGTCGGCGACCAGCAGGGTGACGCCGGGGGCGGCCGCGTGGGCGAGCAGCTCGGCGTCGATGTCGGCGGCGATCAGGGTGGTGCCGGCGGGCAGTGCGGCGCGCAGCCGTCGGGTCACCGCGCCGGGGCCGGCGCCGAGTTCGAGCACCGTGCCGCTGCCGGCGAGGCCCAGCTCGCGCAGGATGCGCAGCTCCTCGGGGAAGGACAGCGCGGCCTGCGCCTCCAGCCGGTCCAGTTCGGCGCCCAGACCGCCGCCGGTGGTGCGGGCGGGGTCGTAGGAGCCGCCGACGGGGCGTGCGGACGTGGTCATCGGGGCCTCGCGATCATCGTCATGCCGTGCTTGGGGCGGAGGGTGACCAGGGCCTCGGGTTCGACCGGGAAGCCCTCGACCAGCTCCAGCCGGACCGACTGGAGCAGGGAGGCGAGCACCAGGACGGCCTCCAGCATCGCGAAGTGCTGCCCGACGCAGATCCGGTCCCCGCCGCCGAACGGCAGGTAGAGGTGGCTGGGCAGGTCGGCGCCGTCGAAGCGGTCCGGGCGGTACGCGTCCGGCTCGGTCCAGTACTCGGGGTGGCGGTGCAGCACCCACTGGCTGACGCACACCAGGGTGCCCGGCTCGACGTCGTACCCGCCGATGACGTCGGGACCGGCGGCCCGGCGGGAGATCAGCCAGACCGGCGGGTAGAGCCGCATCGCCTCCTGGATCGCCCGGCGGCAGGCCGGGAGGTCCTGGAGGTCGGCGGCGGTCGGCGGGCGGCCGCCGAGGACGCGGTCGACCTCCTCGCGGACCTTGGCCAGCTCCTCCGGGTGGCGGTCGAGCAGGTAGAGCGTCCAGGTCAGGGACTTGGCGGTGGTCTCGTGGCCGGCCATCACGATGGTCAGCACCTGGTCGCGCAGGTCCTCGTCGGAGACCAGGTGGTGGCTGGACATCATGGTGTCCAGCAGGTCGCCGCCCCTGGTGCCACTGCCGGCCGTGCTGCCGCCGCCCGCGCGGCGGGAGGCGATCAGGGTACGGGTGACGGTGTTGAGGAAGACCCGGGCGCGGCCGAAGTCGGCGTACCGGCGGGCGGTGTCGGCCGGGTCCGGGTCCGGGTTCGGTACGTAGTGGCCGATGCAGCGGTTGACGGCGTCCACCGCGCGGCCGAAGCCCTCGCCGATGCCGTCGATGTCGGCGCCGAGGATGGCGTGGGTGAGGATGCCCAGGGTGAGCGCGGTGAAGTGCTGGTCCACCTCCAGCGGGGTGCCGGCCTCGACGGACGGCCGCCAACGCTCCAGCATCCCGGCGGTGGCGTCGGTGACGATGGTGTCGAAGGTGCGGACCGCGCTGGGGCGGAACGCCGGTGCGGTGAGGTGCCGTTGGCGGGCCCAGTCGGCGCCGTTGCTGGTCAGCAGCCCGTTGCCGAGCAGCGGGCGCAGCATGGCGTCGTCCGGGGTGCCCTCCTTGGTGTAGTTGGCGCCGTTGTCCTTCAGGACGTGCCTGGCGTACTCGGGGCGGTTGAGCAGGTAGACGGTGTCGCCGTCGGCCCGGTGCCGCGTGATGTCGCCGTAGGTGCGGGCCAGGCCGGTGATGAAGTCGAGCGGCGACTCCCTCATCAGTGCCATGTCGACGTCGTCGGCAGGGCCTGGCGGGACGGTGTGCGTAGGCACGGTGCGGACCACCCCCGTGTTTCCTCTCGATGCTCACCCGGGATTTCCGGAATACGTACGCCCCGGCGAATACGTACGTACGCATTTCCCGGCGATTTCCCGGTATACGCATTCGGATGCGTATGCGATACGTATTCTGATGCGTATTCAGGGGTGCCGGACGCTTGAAATCTACCGCACCGGCCGCACGTGCTCAATACTTAGTCCTGGCACCGGAAGTGAGGTCTTGGCGGCCAATTGCGGCCGTGTCATTCTTCATTTGTCGGCGGCGCCGGGAAGCAGCAAGTGCCAAGCACCGAGTGCCGAGGGCCGCCGGCAATCCGGTAACCAGAGAAAAGGAAAAAGTCTCATGGCTTTGGACCAGAGGAAGCGGGCCGAGTTCGTCAACGGCTACACCCGCGCCCTGATCAGCGCCTGGTCGAGCGAGGAGTACGCGGCCCGCCTGCGTACCGACGCCCGTGCCGCCCTCGCCGAGGCCGGCCTGGAGCTCCCGGCCGACGCGGAGATCGTCATCGTCCAGACTGCCGCCGAGGGCGAGCAGGAGGGCAACCTCGAGGTGCAGGTGGAGCTGTACGAGATCGGTCTGGCGACCGGCCGTTACGAGTTCCACATCCCGGAGACCCCGCAGATCGACACCGCCGAGCTGAGCGAGGGCGACCTGTCGGACATCGCGGCCGGCGGCAACTCCTGCTGCTGCCCGTGCTGCTGCTGCACCTGATCGAGCCGGGAAACCCGCCCGCCGGGCAAGGCGCCCGGCCGGTCGACCTGAGCACCAGGTCGGCCTGAACACCCCACAGAGGAGCGATCCACAGTGGCGACTGCCGTCGGGGAACACCCCGTCTCAGTCCGCGGCCTGCGCAAGAGTTACGGCGACTGGCACGCGGTCCAGGGCCTGGATCTGGACATCCACCAGGGTGAGGTCTTCGCCCTGCTCGGGCCGAACGGCGCGGGCAAGACGACGACCGTCGAAATCCTGGAGGGCGTCCGCCAGCGAACCGGCGGTGACGTGCGGGTCCTCGGCTGTGACCCAGCCGAGGACCGGCGCGAGTGGCGCGCCAGGATCGGGGTGGTTCCGCAGACCACCGGCGCCTACTCGGACCTGACGGTCCGTGAGGTGGTCGAGCACTTCGCGGCGTTCTACCCGAACCCGCTCCCGGTCGGCCAGGTCATCGACATGGTCGGACTGGGCAAGCACGAGAAGAAGCAGAGCACGGACCTCTCCGGAGGCCAGGCCCGGCGGCTCGACGTCGCGGTGGGCATCGTCGGCGACCCGGACCTGATCTTCCTCGACGAACCCACCACCGGGTTGGACCCGGTGGCTCGCCGGGAGGCCTGGGACCTGGTCCGCTACTTCTCCGAGCGCGGTCGCACCACCGTGCTCACCACGCACTACCTCGACGAGGCCGAGGCGCTGTGCCAGCGCGCCGCGGTGATCGTCGCCGGCCGAGTGGTCCAGTGCGGGCCGCTGGCCGAGTTCGGCGGCCGCTCGCAGACTCCGACCACGGTCTCCTTCCGGATTCCGCCGGAGCTGGCCGGCCGCACGCTGCCGTCGTTGCCACCCGGGGCCGACCCGGCCCCGGTGGGCGCGGACGGCGTGCTCAGGATCGGCACCCACGCCCCGACCGCGCTGCTCGCGGCGCTGGTCCCGTGGGCGCACCAGGCGGGTGTCGCCGAGCTGCCCGAACTGCGGGTGCACCGGCCGACGCTGGAGGACGTCTACCTGGAGCTGATCCGGCAGAACGTCGACGGTACCGATCGTGGCGCCGACACCAGTCAGCTCATCTCCCAGGCGGGTACCCGATGACCCTCACCCAAGCCCCCGCTCCCAGCACGGGGATCGCCGAAACGCCCCGGCGCACCGGCCGGATGCCCGGCATCTGGCGGGCCGGCGCGGCCCGCTCCAAGGTGGAACTGCGGGCGTTCTTCCGCAACAAGCAGTCGCTGGTCTTCACCCTGATGTTCCCGGTGATCCTGCTGGTCGTCTTCGGCTCGATCTTCTCCGGCAAGGTGGCCGGCACCGACACCGACCTCAAGCAGGTGTTCATGGCCGGCATCATCGCCGCCGGCGTGATGAGCACCGCCTTCTCCGGCCTGGCCATCAACATCGCCATCGAGCGGGACACCGGCACGGTGCGCCGGCTCGCGATGACCCCGATGCCCAAGTCGGCGTACTTCGTCGGCAAGCTGGTACGGGTCATCGTCACCACCGCCCTGGAAGCGGTGCTGCTGATCGGCATCGCGCTGGCCCTGTTCGGACTGCCGCTGCCCAGCACCCCCGAGCGCTGGTTCACCCTCGGCTGGGACCTCGCGCTCGGCACCGTCGCCTGCGCGATGGCCGGCGCCGCCTACTCGGCGCTGATCCCCAACAGCCGGTCGGCGGCGGCGATCGTCACCCCGGTCTTCATGGTGCTGCAGTTCATCTCCGGCGTGTTCTTCCCGTTCGGCCAGCTGCCCGCCTGGATGCAGACGGTGGCCGCGTTCTTCCCGGTCAAGTGGATGGCCCAGGGCTTCCGCTCGGTCTTCCTGCCGGAATCCTTCAAGGCCGTCGAACCGGCCGGGAACTGGGAGCTGGGGCACATCGCGATGGTGCTCGTCGCCTGGTCGCTGGCCGGCCTGGTGCTGACCGCCTTCTCCTTCCGCTGGCGCGGGCCCCGGGTCCGCTGAGACCTCCTCGGAGCTGGATTTGACATCCTCCCCGCCCTGAACGGACGGGGATTCCCCTCAGCCTCGCGGCTGAGCCGCTGCGCGTGAGCGCGGCGGCGGGACGACTTCCTGCTTCACCGACGACCGCCCGCCCGGAGTGCTCCGTTGAGGTCTTACACCGTCTCCACAGGCTGCAACCGCCAGCCCGGCGGCCAGGATGTTCTTCGCCGCGTTCACGTCCCGGTCATGGGTCGCTCCGCAGCCGCACGTCCACTCACGGACGTTGAGCGGCATCTCGCCCCGCAAGATGCCGCAGGCCGAGCACAACTTGGACGAAGGGAACCAGCGGTCCACGACCACCAGGTCCCGTCCGTACCACTCGGCCTTGTACTCCAGCAGGGACCGCAGCTCGCTCCAGCTCGCGTCACTGACGGCGCGAGCCAGCGTCCGGTTCCTGAGCATGTTCCGGACGGTCAGGTCCTCGATCACGATCGTTTGGTTCTCACGAACGAGTCGAGTGGTGAGCTTGTGCAGGAAGTCCCTGCGCCGGTCGGCAATCCTGGCATACGCCCGGCCGACCTTGATCCGGGCCTTCACCCGGTTCGCACCGTCACCCTTGGCCTTACGGGACAACTCTCGCTGGGCCTTGGCGAGGCGTTCCCGGTCCTTGCGCTCGTGCTTCGGGTTGGTGATCTTCTCCCCGGTGGAGAGCGTCACGAGGCTGGCGATCCCGGCGTCGATCCCGACGGCCTTGTTGACCGGCGCGGGCATGGCCGGCCGGTCCTCGCACAGCATCGAGACGAACCAGCGACCCGCCGCGTCCTGCGACACGGTCACCGTGGACGGAACCGCCCCCTCGGGAAGAGGCCGCGACCACACGACGGCCAACGGCTCATCCATCTTCGCCAGGGTGAGGCGACCATCGCGGAACCGGAACGCGGACGATGTGTACTCGGCGGACCTGCGGGACTTCTTCCGGCTCTTGAACGTCGGGTACTTCGCACGCCTGGACCAGAAGTTGGCGAACGCCCCCTGCAAGTGCCGCAGCGCCTGCTGCAACGGAACCGACGACACCTCGGACAGGTACGCCAGTTCCTCGGTCCTCTTCCACGCCGTCAGCATCGCGGATGTGGCGTTGTAGTTCACCCGCTCCTGGCGCAGCGTCCACGCCTCGGTACGAGCCTGCAACGCCATGTTGTAGACCTTGCGCACGCACCCGAACGTGCGCGACAGCTCAGCCGCCTGCGCATCGGTCGGGTGGAAGCGGTACTTGAACGCCCGCTTCACGTGAGTGGTCGCCATGGACCACACACTAGCGCCACTGCGCATGGCCACGTGACGGGATGATCACCTACCGTGACGCCGGACCGCCTTGGCGGCGATACGGCTAACCCTGACCCTCCCCCAGCCTCCGGCCGGGGGTACCCCCATCGCGGGAGTTTCGTTTCCTCCCCCGGCTGAAGCCGGGAGTATCCACGAAAGGACTCCGATGACGACGGCGCCGGTGCGCCTGCCGGAGCACCTGATCCACCCGTTCGCCCCGGCCGGGCGGGCGAACCCGCACCCGGCGTACCGGTGGCTCAGGGACAACGACCCGGTCCACTACGACCCCGCCTCCCGGCTCTGGCTGGTCACCGCGCACGGCGACTGCGCGACGGTGCTGCGCGACCCGCGCTTCTCCGCCGCCCAGGGCCAGCGCGAGCGGGCCCGCGAGGACGCCCTGCCGCCGTCCATGCTCACCACCGACCCGCCGGACCACCACCGGCTCCGGGCCCCGGGGGCGCTGCTCCTGGGGCCGGCGGCCGTCCGGTCCGTCGCCGGCCTGCTCGCCGAGGACGTGGACGCGCTGGTCGACGCGCTGCCGGTGGGCGGTCGCGTGGACGCCGTCGCGGACATCGGCCGGCCGCTCGCCACCGCCGTGTACGCACGGCTGTTCGGGCTGCCCGCGGGGGAGCTGAAGCGCTTCGAGGCGCTCGCCCGGGCCGCCTCCGTCAACCTCGACCCGATGGTGCCCCCGGCCCGCGCCGCCCTCGGGCGCAGCGCGGCGACCGCGCTCACCCACTACCTGGACGGGCGCACCTCCTCGGTCGCGGGCAGCGAGGTGCCGCTGGCCGCCCTGGCCGCCGACGACCGGCTCAGCCGCGCCGAGATGCTCGGCATCCTCAACCTGGCCGTCATCGGCGGCTGGCAGCCGTTCGCCGAGTTCATCGGCAACGCGCTGCACCTGCTGCTGCCCGACCGTACGGCGGTGTCCTCCCTGGCGGGAGCCGACGAGGACCTCGCCCGCCTCGCCGTGGACGAGCTGCTCCGGTTGGAGGCGCCGATCCCCTTCACCGCCCGGGTCACCACCGACCGGGTCGAACTGGACGGGGGCGTACTGCCGTCCGGCGCCCGCGTCCTCGCGGTGCTCACCGCAGCCAACCGCGACCCGGCCGTCTTCGCCGACCCGGACGAGCTGCGTTTGGACCGCAGCCCCAATCCGCACCTCGGCTTCGGCGGCGGCCCGCACTTCTGCCTCGCCGCCCCGCTGGTCCGCCGGACCGCCGCCCTGCTGCTGCCCCGCCTGGTCCGCCGCTTCCCGGCCCTGCGCGGGCCGGACGGCGCGCCGGACTGGGACCAGTGCCTGGTGCCGCGACGGCTGCGGGCCTTCCCGATCGACCTCGGGGGTGCGCTGTGACCACGTACGACGTGATCGTGGTGGGCGCCGGAGCGTCCGGCCTGAACTGTGCCCGACTGCTGTCCCGGGAGGGCCTGTCCGTCGTGGTGTACGAGGCCCGGGAGCGGCTCGGCGGGCGGATCCACACCCACCAGCCCGCCGACGGCGGCCCGCCGCTGGAACTCGGCGCCCAGGTGGTGCACGGGGACCGCAACCCGGTGCACGAGCTGCTCGGTCCGGGGCGCACCAGCGCCGTACCGCGCCGGGTCACCGCCCGGATCGTCGAGGGCGGCGCCGACCGTCCGATGGGCTCGCTGAGCTCCGGCCGCCGCGCCCCCTGGCAGCTGGAGGCCATGCTGCGGCGCAGCCCCGGCGTCACCGGCCTGTCCGTCGGCAGTCGGCTGCGCGCGTGCGGCAGCACCGGCGCCGAGGCGGTGGCCGCTCTCGAGTGGTTCCGGCAGAACTGGGCCGCCGACCCGGAGCAGCTGAGCGCCGCCGGCGTCGCCGAGGCGCACCGCGGGGACGACGTCGGCGAGGGCGAGTTCGCCGTCGAGGGCGGCTTCGCCCGGCTGCCGGAGCGGCTGGCCGAGGGCCTGGACGGGCGGCTGCGGCTCGGCGAGCCCGTCCGGGAGCTGGCGTACGAGCCCGGGCGGGTCACCGTACGGACCGACGCCGGGACTTCGGCGGCCCGCGCGCTGGTGCTCACCGTCCCCCCGGCCGTCCCGGTCCCCGGGCTGCCCGTGTGGAAGCTGGCCGCCGCCGCCGACCTTCCGGCCGGGGACGGCTGCTGCGCGGTGATCACCCTGGACCGGCCCGCATCCGACACCGTGATCGTCTTCGACGTCGACGGCCGGACCGGGTTCACCCGTTGCACCGCAGGACGCCCCGAGGTGCTGGTGGTCGCCAAGGCCGGCGCCGCCGCCACCCTGCGCGCGGCCGGAGCCGACCGTACGGCGCTGTCCGCCCTGCTGGCCACCGCGCTGCCCTGGACCTCCGGCGCCGCCGTGCTGGACGTCGCGGTCGCCGACTGGGGCCAGGACCCGTACGCCGCAGGGGCGTTCACCGCGCCCCGGGCCGGCCTGGAGGACGCCGCCCGCCGCTGGGCCGAGCCGGTGGACGACACGCTGTTCTTCGCCGGCGAGGCGACCGTCGCGGGCGAACGACTGCCCTGGGTGCAGGGCGCCCTGGCGAGCGGCGAGCGGGCCGCCGAACAAGTCCTCAAGGCACTTCGATGAACGCGAGCCCCATGACTGTGCACCACGGCTGGTACCTGCTGGCCTTCCGATCCGAACTCGCCGACGAGATCACCCCCTTGGCGGTCGGCCCGCGCCGCCTGATCGCCGTCCGGGAGGAGGGGCGGGTGCGCGTGTTCGACGCCTCCTGCCCGCACCGCGGCGCCCACCTGGGCTACGGCGGACGGCGCGAGGGCGACTGCGTCGTCTGCCCGTTCCACGGCAAGCGGATCGGCCTCGGCGACCCCTCCAAGCACTGGTCGGTGGCCGAACACCGGGTGCTGGAGTGGGGCGACGCGTTGTTCGTCCGGCTCTCCGACGACCCGGACGGCGACCGCGGCTTCGAGCAGGCGGTGAAGGGCTGGGAGACGGACTACCCGCTGGTCGCGGCCGTCAGCCTGCCGGTGGACGTACCGTCCGAGTACGTGGTGGAGAACGCCTTCGACCCGGACCACTTCAAGGCCGTCCACGGCGTGCCCGGCAACCAGGGGATGGCCACCCGGACGGGCGAACACGGCGAGCTGGTCATCGAGGGCAAGTTCCTGATGCAGACCTCGCCCTGGCAGGACGCCCGGCGGTTGGAGGAGATCCGCTGGGAGGCCGTCCGGACGGGGCGCGTCCGCTGGGACTACAAGCCGCGCTTCCACGCCCAGGCGTTCAGCCCCAACGTGGTGGTCACCGAGTTCGGCCCGGAGGCGGAGCGGCAGGTGA
Organism: Kitasatospora sp. NPDC001683; assembly: GCF_053596495.1. Classification (NCBI taxonomy): domain Bacteria; kingdom Bacillati; phylum Actinomycetota; class Actinomycetes; order Kitasatosporales; family Streptomycetaceae; genus Kitasatospora; species Kitasatospora sp. NPDC001683. The sequence goes on along the minus strand of NZ_JBSFGK010000022.1, from coordinate 76,536 downwards.
TCGTCACCGGTTCCGTGCCCACTGCGGACGGCGGCTGCACCGCCCGGGTCGCCATCGGCGTGCGCTCCGACCAGCGGGCAGCGCTGCCCGCCCTGCTCAGCGGCAGCGAGAAGGCACTCACCGAGGACAAGGTGGTGTGGGAGCACCTGGACCACGCCATGACCCCGCGCTACGACGCCCGGGACGAGCCCGTGCTCGCCTTCCGCTCCTTCTGCACCGACTTCGGGAGACTCGATGCCTGAGGGCCTGCACCTGCACCGCACCGGCAGCGGCCCTGCCGTGCTGTGGATCCACGGCTACACCATGGACTCCACCACCTGGCAGCCCCTGTGGGACCGCCTCCCCGGCTACACCCACATCGGCGTCGACCTGCCCGGCCACGGCGGCTCCGCCCCGCTCAGCCCGGGGCTCACGCTCCCCGCCCTGGCCGGGCAGCTGGCGGACGTTCTGAAGGAGACCGGCGCCCGCTCGGTCGTCGCACTCTCCTTCGGCTCCATGTCGGCCCTCCAACTCGCCATCCAAGAGCCGTCGTCGCTCGACCGCCTGGTACTCGCCGCCCCCACCCTCGCCGGCACCCCCAACGAGGACTCCGCCCGCGTCCGCTACCAGCAACTCGCGATGCTCTACCGCATGGTCGGCCCCGGCGAACAACTCGCCGACCTCTGGATGCAGTCCCCGCCCGACATCTTCACCGGCACCCAGCGCCACCCCGCCCTGCGCGCCGCCCTCCGCGAGGTGGTCGCCCGCCACAGCTGGGCCGAACTCGGCAACCGCGCCATGGACACCCTCACCGCCCACCGGCACACTCCCGAGGACCTCCGCCGCATCACCGCCCGCACCCTGGTGGTGCTGGGCGACGAGGACATGCCCGCGTTCGTCCGCAACGCCGAACTCCTGCGCGACACCGTCCCGGATTGCAGGCTGGAGACGCTGAAGGAGACCGGCCACCTCCCCCTCCTGGAACGCCCCGACATCTGCGCCGAGTTGATCGCCGCACACCTGTCCTGATCGCCGTGCGAAAGCGGCCCGCTCCCTGCCACCGCAGGGAGCGGGCCGCTTCGGTGCGCCGCGCTAACGAGTGTCGGCGGGACCGTCCACGTCCGTGGAAAGGGCCAGGTCCTTGGCCGCCTCCACCTCCGCCAACCGTGTCGTGAGGGCCTCCTGCACCAGGTGGTACGCGTCACTGCCCAGGAGCAGACGGCGCGGAGCGGGCTCGACGTCGACGGAGTCGATGATCGCCGCAACGATCTTGGCGGGGTCACCCGGAACGGGGAACTCGCCGGCCGCCGCAGCGCGGCGCATCTCCCCCACCGGCGTGTCGTCGTAGACCGCCATCGGCTCGGCCTGAGCGGCGCTGGAGCCGGCGAACTCGGTGCGAGCGCTGCCCGGTTCGACGAGCGTGACGCCGATCCCGAACGGCGCGATCTCCGGGATAACGGACTCGAAGAAGCCTTCGATGCCCCACTTGGTCGCGTGGTAGAGGCTCAGGTTGGGAAACGCGATCTGGCCGCCCATGCTGGACAGTTGGAGGATCCGGCCGGCGCCCTGGGCCCGCAGGTGCGGGATGACCGCGCGGGTGACGCGGATCGACCCGACCAGATTGGTGTCGATCTGGCGGGCGATCTGCTCGTCCGTGAGCTCCTCGGCGGCCCCGAACAGCGCGTACCCGGCGTTGTTGACGACCACGTCGATGCGTCCCAGGTCGGCGAACGCCTCGTCGACGACGGTGCGCACCGCCACCGGGTCTGTCACGTCGAGAGCGCGCACCCAGAGCCGGTCCCCGTAGCGCTCGGCCAGCTCGGCCAACGCGTCCGGCCTGCGCAGAGTCGCCGCCACCCGGTCGCCCCGCTCCAGCAGCGCCTCGGTGAGGCGACGCCCGAATCCGGACGACGTTCCGGTGATGAACCATGTCGACTGATGCATTCCCGCGCCTCTGATGTGTCGTTCCGTCATATTCCTTGACCTCCAGTGAGGTTAGCGATCCCGCCTTCCCCCCGTCGAGCGAGCCGGAACAGCGATCGTTGACGTCGCAAACGCGCCAGCTCCAGGGTGGGGCCGCTGCTGGACTGGTCGCATGCCCAGCACTTCCCTTCCCGCCTCGCCCGCTGCTGCCCGTACGTCCACTCGGGGACTGCTTCGCGGCTGGTTAGCGGTTGCCTCCGTGATGACGGGGATCTTCTCCATCGTGACCACCGAGATCCTGCCGATCGGCCTGCTCACCCCGATCGGCGCCACCTTCCGGATCTCGGACGGCACGGCCGGGCTGATGATGACCCTGCCGGGCATCATCGCGGCCGTCGCCGCCCCGGTCGTCACCGTCGCCGTCCGGCGGGCCGACCGGCGGGGCGTCCTCTGCGGCCTCATGCTCGCCCTCGCGCTCGCCGACCTCGTCAACGCGCTCGCCCCCGGCTACTGGGCGGTGCTCGCGGCGCGGGTCGTGCTCGGGGTCGTCATCGGCGCGTTCTGGTCGATCGGGGCCGGGCTCGCCCCGCGCCTGGTGGCGGCGGAGCGGCAGGCGCGGGCCAACACGGTGATCTTTTCGGCGGTCCCGCTGGGCTCGGTCCTCGGCGTGCCCGCCGGTGTCCTGCTCGGCCACCTGGCCGGGTGGCGGGCCGCCTTCGCCGCCATGGCGGTGCTGAGCCTCGCCGTGTCCGCCGCCCTCGCCGCGACCCTGCCCCCGCTGCCGCCAGAGGCCCCCACCCGCCTCGCCGTCCTGCGCGGGCTGCTCCGCACCCGTGCCGTCCGCGCCGGCCTCGCCATCACCCTCCTCCTGGTGACCGCCCACTTCGGCACGTACACCTACGTCACGCCGTTCCTGGAGGACGTCACCCACGCCGGCCCGGACGCCGTCACCGCGCTCCTGCTCGTGTACGGAATCGCAGGCGTCGCGGGCAACTTCGTCGGCGGCCTCTGGGCGGGGCGGCGCGCCACGTTCACCATCGCGATCAGCCTGCTCGCAGCCGCCGTCCTGCTCCTCCCCGTCCTCGGCACGGCCTGGCCGGGCGCAGCGTTGCTCCTCGTCGCGTGGGGCCTCGCCTACGGTGCCGTCCCGGTCTGCGCCCAAGCGTGGTTCGTCCGCGCGGCCCCGGACACACCAGAAGCGGCCACGGTCATCTTCACGTCCTCCTTCCAGGCCACCATCTCGCTCGGCGCCCTGGCCGGCGGCGCCGTCGTCGATACCTCCTCGCCGTCGGTGGTGATGCTGCTCGGAGGATGCGTTGCACTCCTCGCCGCCGCAGTGACCCACACTGCCGCTTTGCGGGATCAGTAGGAAAGCCGTACGAGTGTGGCCTGCTCCCTGCCACGGCAGGGAGCAGGCCGCTTCGGCGTGCCGGTCAGCCGAAGGGCAGGACCTGGGTGCTGCCGCCGGTCAGGACGCGCTGGTACTCACTCTCGCCGTTGAGCGACGTGCTGCACCTCAACGTACGCGATCTGCGGGCGCCCGGGAGGGGTGAGGAGACCTTCGCCTTCATCACGTCGTCCGCGACAGCCTTCAGCACCCCTCCAGCGCGATCCTCTGCACCCTCCTGCCCTTCGCGCTCCTGCTCGCGCTGCTCGCCTGGAGCGGTGGCCACAACCGTCCGAGCCGGCAACCCACTTCACCTCCGACCTCCACCCCCTGAAACGCAGAGGAGCGGGAAGTCGGCCCGGCCGACTTCCTGCTCCTCGATGCGATGGCTACTCCGCCAGGAAGGTGTCGGTGAAGCTGGTGCCGTTGGAGCCGAGGGCGCTGGTGCTGGCCTCGTAGACGCCGTTGGAGCTGGGGTCGAGGGCGACCGGGTTGTAGGAGCCGAGGGACCGGCCGTTGACAGTGGCCGAAGTGAAGGTCAGCGTACCGAAGTTGGGGTAGGACCCGGTCGGGGACTCGATGATGACCTCGGCGCTGGTCCGCTGCGCGGAGATGGACTTGGTGGTGCTGTAGGTCCAGCCGCGGGTGGAGTCGGTGAGCTTGAGGGTGTAGCGGCTGCTTCCGATGTAGGTCACCGAGGCGCTGATGTGGTCGCCGGCCGACACCGGGTACGAGCTGAGGCTCAGGTAGACCGGGCTCGACGGGTACATCTCGTACCAGGCCTGGTTCACCGGGCTGCCGCTGGAGCAGTCGGTGGCGACTCCGGTCTGCTCGACGGAGGAGGAGCCGTACCCGTCGATGCCGACCCAGGGGGCGTAGAGGTCGTTGGTGGAGTTGCAGGTCGCGTCCGGCTCGGTCCAGGAGGCCGAGACCGAGGTGAAGCCGCTCCCGGTGGCGGCGTAGCCGCCCCAGTTGTAGCCGTTGGTGTTGTACTGCAGGGGGCGGAACGAGAGGCCCTGGGCGGCCGCCGCGGTGGTCGGTGCGGCGGGGGCGGCGAGGGTGGTGGCTGCGGCCGCGAGGGTGGCGACACGTATCAGGAATCTGCGCATGCTGGCTCCTTCGTGGGGGACGAGCAGGAGGTTCAAGCGCCAGCCCGGGCCGTTGGGGCGACCGTTGAGGGGCGGCAGTACAGGATCGCCGACCTGTCATGATCCGGGCAAGGGGTGTGCCGCGATTGATTGCATGTGAAACAGTCCGTTAACGCAAGGGCTTGACGATGCATCGAGGAATCACGGGAAGGCCCGCGCCCTTCAACGCGGGCGCGGGCCTCCTCGGCCTCTCTCCTCGGGCTCAGATCACCCGCACCGGGCGGACCTCGACCAGGTCGCCGGGCGCCGCGGGCATCCAGCGGGCCCAGGACACGGCTTCCGCCTCGTCCGCGACGTCGATGACCCACAGCCCGCCCAGGTGTTCGTGCCCCTCCCGGTAGGGCCCGTCCGAGACCGGTGTCCCGGCGCCGCCGCCGGGCACCACCAGCCGGGCGCTGCAGCTGCGCCGCAGCCCGCCGCCGTAGCGGACGGTGACCCCGGCCTCGTGCAGCGCGCGCCCGAACCGCACGTGGGCGGCGTCGAGTTCGGCCTGTTCGGCCTCGCTCAGTCCGTTCCAGACCCGCTCGTCGCCGTGAATGAGCAGGGTGTATTCCATCGTTCTCTCTTCTCCGCTTACCTACTACATCTGCCGGTGTGCCAGCCGCGCGAACAGCCCGTCCCGGTCGGCCAACAGTTCCTCGTAGCGGCCCTGTTGGACCACCCGGCCCTGGTCCATCACGATGATCCGGTCGGCTTCGGCGACGGTGGACAGCCGGTGGGCGATCACCACCCGGGTCGCGTTGAGCCGGCGGGTGGATTCGGTGACCAGGCGCTGGGTGGGGTTGTCCAGCGCACTGGTGGCCTCGTCGAAGAAGACGATGCGGGGGCGCGAGACGAGCGCGCGGGCGATCATCAGGCGTTGCCGCTGGCCGCCGCTGAGGGTGCTGGTGCCTTCGGAGAGGACGGTGTTCATGCCCATCGGCATGGCCGCGATGTCCTTGTCGATGCCGGCCATCTCGGCTGCGGCCCAGGCGTCGTCGAGGGTGTGGTTGGTGGAGCCGACGATGTTGGCCTTGATGTCGCCGGCGAGCAGGGCGCCGTGCTGGAGGACGACGCCGCACTGGCGGCGTACGGCGGAGACCTCGAGTTCGCCGAGGTCCTGGCCGTCGTACAGCACGGTGCCGCTCTCCGGCCGTTCGAAGCCGAGCAGCAGCCGCAGCACGGTGGACTTGCCGCTGCCGGAGGGGCCGACGATCGCCACGAACTCGCCGGGTTCGATGCTGAGCGTGACGTCCTGGAGGGCGGCGGGGCCGTCCTCGCCGTAGCGGAAGGTGACGTGGCTGAGGCCGAGGCGGCCGGAGAGGTCGCCGGGGTCGGCCTTGGTGTCGTCGACCTCGGGCTTCTCCTCGAGGATCGGCCGCAGCCGTTCCAGCATCGGGACGACGCCCATCGCGGTGACGGCCGCCGAGGTGAACTGGAGGCTGGAGGCGATCAGCAGGTTGAAGGCGGTGAAGAAGGAGAGGAAGACCGGGATCGGCACGTCGCCGTCCAGCGGGCCGGCGATGACGCCGAAGATGACCACCGAACACACCAGCGGGAAACCGGCGTTGAAGGTGGTGACGGCGTTCTGCACCCGGCGCGAGGAGGCGGCCAGGCCGCGGCCCTTGCCGAGTTCGGCGGCCCACACCCCGAACACCCGGTCCTCGGCCGCGGTGACGCGCAACTTGGGGACGGCGGTGAGCAGTTGGAAGACCCGGGCGGACATCGCCTGCTCGTGGGCGTACAGCCGGCGCTGCCAGCGGACCTCGAGCCGCCCGGCGGCCAGGCCGACTCCGACGCCGACCAGCACCAGCAGGGTGGCGAGTGCGGCCAGTCGCAGGTCGTAGAAGTAGACCAGCACCAGGTTGGCGAGCCCGGTCAGCAGCCCGAGGGTCGCCGTGGTCATCATCCCGGAGAGGGTCTCCTGGGCGGCGCTGACGCCGAGCACCGTGGTGCCGAGCTCGCCGGTGGAGTAGTCGGCGAAGAACGGCGCGGGCAGCGACAGCAGCCTGGTCCAGACGCCGACCTGCATGGCGGCGGTGGAGCGGCTCTCGATCCGCAGCACCGCGATGTTCTGCACGATGGACAGCGCGGCCACCGCCATCGCGGAGCCGATCACCACCAGCGCGCCCTCGGTGATCAGGTTGCGCTGGGCGTGGGCGACGAAGGTGCCGAGCACCTCGCCGGTCATCACCGGGACGAGCAGGCCGATCAGCGCGACCAGGGCGGCCATCCCGGTGAACATCCACAGGTCCTGCCGGTTGTTGCGCAGGCCGAAGCGGAGCAGCCCGGCGACAGTGCGCACGGCGGCGGGCAGCGGCCGGTAGAGCACGGTGGCCTTGTTCTGCAGTTCGGCGGCGAGCTTCGGGGTCAGCGGGGTGACCTTGCCGCCCTCGGCCAGCACGTAGCCGTTGCCGAGCGGGAGCAGGGCGACCGGGGCGCCGGCCTTGCGGTAGCCGACCATCGCGCCGAGGTCGTTCTGCCACCACTTGCCGTCCAGTCGGACGGAGCGGGTGCGGACGTGGGAGGCCAACGCGATCGCCTGCAGCCGGTCGAGCCGGCGGTCGTGGCCGATGCCGGCCACCGGGGCGGTGACGGTGAAGCCCTCGTGGGCGGCGACCAGCCGGGCGGCGGCCAGGGTCGGCTCGTCGCCGGTGGCGTCCCCGATCCGCAGCCGGGAGGCGGTGTCGCGCAGGATGGTCTCGAAGCCGCGGGCGGAGTCGGCGAGGGTGCCGGCGTCGCGTTCCCGGCGGGTGGCGATCAGCTCGGTCTCGGCGGTGCGGCGGGCCTCGATCCGGCGGTCGACGGCGTCCAGCAGCCGCCCGCAGTGGGCGGCCAGGCGCTCCCAGAGGCCGCCCTGGTCGAGCAGTTCGCGCGGGGAGCGGGCCCGTACGGTGGCCGGGCCGGTGGCGACCAGCCAGTCCCGTTCGGTCAGCAACACCTCGGCGCCTTCGGTGAGTTCACCGTCGGAGCCTTCGGGCACCTCGACGCTGCCCTGCTCGACCCGCACCCACTGCAGGCCGTCCACCGAGCGCAGTGCCTGGCCGCGCTTCAGGACGGTCGGCTCGACGGGGTCGAGCGGGGTGAACTCGCGTGGCGGCAGGGTGTCGCGCAGCGCACCGGCGAGCGCGGTGAGGCCGCGGGCCAGCCCGGTGAGGAACTGGTCGGCGGCTCCGGAGGTGCCGCCGGACGCGGCACCGAGCAGCCCCTCGACCCGGGAAGTGGCGAGGAAGGACAGTTCGGCGCCGAGCACCGGCCGGGCGACGATGCCGCGCCGCGCCCCGGCGGCCGCCGTGCCGGGCACCAGGGTGCCCGCCTCGATCCGGCAGAGGAAGTGCCAACGCCCTTGGGGCGCACCGGAGTCGAGCTGGACGGCGAACAGGTCGACGGCGCCGGAGCGGACCAGCAGCAGCCGTCCGGGGTCGTCCAGCACGAGGTAGCGTTCGCCCGAGGGCTCGGCCGCCTCGGTGAGTATCGGCGAGAAGACCTCCACGGCAGTGCTCATGCGTCCACCTCTCCCCCAGCCTCCGGCCGGGGGGACCCCCACCGCTCGGCAGCCGCTTCGCTCAACTCGCACCTTCTGATGGTTCGCTCGCTTCGCTCCCTCACAGTTCGTCCTCCTCCTCGCGGCGCGCGGACTCGATGAGCGCGGTGTAGTGCCCGCCGAGCGCCAACAGCTCGTCATGGGTGCCGCGTTCGACGATCGAGCCCTCCTGCAGCACGATGATCTCGTCGGCGTCGCGGACGGTGGAGAGCCGGTGCGCGATGATCAGGCAGGCGCAGCCGCGGCGGCGCAGGTTGTCCATGATCACCCGCTCGGTCTCCGGGTCGAGTGCGCTGGTCGCCTCGTCCAGCACCAGCAGGGTCGGCTCGCTGGCCAACGCCCTCGCCAGTTCCAGGCGTTGGCGCTGTCCGCCGCTGAAGTTGCGGCCGCCCTCCAGCACCGGGCTGTGGATGCCGCCGGGCCGGGTCATCACGGTGTCGAAGACGGCGGCGTCGCGCAGCGCGGCGGTGACCGCCTCGTCCGGGACGTCGTCGTTCCAGAGCGTCAGGTTGTCCCGGACGGTGCCCTCGAACAGCGAGATGTCCTGGTCGACGTAGGCCAGCGAGGAGGCCAGCACGGTGCGGGAGATCTCCTCGCGCGGCCGCCCGTCCAGCAGGATCCGGCCGGACCACGGGGTGTAGAGCCCGGTGAGCAGCCGGCCCAGGGTGGACTTGCCGCTGCCGGAGCCGCCGACCACGGCGACCCGGCGGCCGGGGACGACGGTCAGGCTGAGGTCCTTGATGATCGGCTCGGAGAGCGGGCTGTAGCCGAAGCGGACGTCCTCGAACTCCAGGGTGCCGTCCAGCTTGGGCCCGGCCGGCGGCTCGGGCCTGGCGAAGGCGGCGGCCACCGGGTAGCGCTCGACGTCGTACAGCCGCTTGATGTCGGCCGTGACGTCCTGCAGCCGGCCGCCCAGGTTGGTGAGCTGGGTGACGGGGCGGCTGAGCGCGGCCAGCAGGGTCTGGAAGGAGACCAGGATGCCGACGCTCATCGCGCCGTCCACCACCCGCTGGCCGCCGACCAGCAGGATCAGCCCGCTGTTCAGCGCGGCCAGCATCGGCGGCACCACGGTGAGCACGGCGCTGGGGATGCCCAGCTTCTGCTTGGCGGTGACGACCTTGGCCAGGAAGCCGGCCCAGCGGCCGAAGGCGTCCTGCTCGGCGCCGGTGGCCTTGACGGTCTCGATCAGCGAGAGCGTGGTGAAGGTGGTCGCGGTGAGGTTGCCGCGGTCGGTGCGCAGCGCGGCGACCGCGTCGGTGCGGGCCCGGGCGACGGCCTGCAGCACGACGACGTTGAGCAGCGCCATGCCGACGCCGACCACGCCGAGCAGCAGGTCGTAGCGGATCAGCACGGCCGCGTAGAACAGCACCAGGCCGAGGTTGATCACGGTGAGCGCGAGGTCGCGGGAGAGGATCTCGGCGACCACGTCGTTGCCGGAGACCCGCTTGGCGACCTCGGCCGGGCGGCGCTGCAGGAAGAAGTCGACCGGCAGCCGCAGCAGGTGCCGGAAGAACCGGGCGGAGCTGACCAGCCCCATCCGGATCTCGATCCGCAGCAGGTAGTGCCGCTGGACGGAGGTCAGCACGAAGACGACCACGGCGGTGGCGGTCATGGCGGCCAGCAGCGGGAGGAGGTAGCCGCTCCCGCTGCCGGCCAGGACCCGGTCGATGAACACCCGGGTGTACGCGGGGATCGCGATGCCGGGCAGCACCAGCAGCAGGCTGGCGAGCAGCACCAGCGGCATGGCGCGCCCGGTGGGCAGCCGGCGCTCCAGCAGGGCGCGGCCGATGCCGCCCTTGTCGCCGCCGGGCTCGAAGTCGGGGCCCTTCTCGAAGGAGAGCACGATGCCGGTGAAGCCGGAGTCGAACTCGTCCCACTCCATCAGCCGGGGGCCGCTGGCCGGGTCGTTGACGGCGACGACGGTGCGGCCGTACCGGGTGCGGACGCCCTCGACCACCATGAAGTGCTGGAAGGCCCAGAAGATGATCACCGGGCCGTCGAGGTCGCGGAGGTTCTCGGCCTCGGTCTGGTAGCCGCGGGCCTTGAGCCCGTACGTGCGGGCGGCCTCCAGCAGGGTGGAGGCGCGGGCGCCGTCGCGGGAGACCCCGCAGACGCCGCGCAGGTCCTCCAGCGGGACCCAACGGCCGTGGTGGGCGAGGATCATGGCGAGGCTGGCGGCGCCGCACTCGACCGACTCCATCTGCAGGACGGTCGGGACGGCGTGCCGCCAGCGCCGCGGCGCGGCCGCCCGGGGGGGGCGGCCGCGGCGCGGCTTCTTTTCGGGTGCGGGAGCGGAGGCCGGGGTGGTCTCCGGGATCGTGGCTGTCATCGGAGCCCCCTCTCAGCGGCCGAGGATCAGGTTGAACGGGGTCTGCCGGCCCACGTTGATCGTGGCGGTGACGGCGACCTGGGTGCCCAGCGGGTTCGGCGGGCCGCTCTGCGAGGTCCAGGCGAAGCCGCTCGGGGTGTCGGGGTCGGGCGTCAGGTCGACGACGACCAGCCGGGGCGCGTCCTTGCCGAGGTAGCGCTGGGCGGCGAGGTCGCCGCCGACCAGGCCGGAGACGGCCTCCTTGGTGAGCGCGTACGGGCTGACCGAGCTGACCGTGCCGCGCAGCAGGCCGAAGGCGCCGGCCGGGCTGGTGGACACGTTGAGGTCCACCTGGTCGCCGGGCCCGAGCCCGACGGTGCGGGTCGCGGGCACGAAGACCATCGCGACCATCCGCTCCTTCGGGTCGTCCACCCGTTCGACCGAGGCGACCGGCGAGCCGGGGGCGACCACCTGCCCGTCGGTGACCGACAGGCCGACCACCCGCCCGCCGAACGGGCTGGTGATCTCCCGGCTGTGGCCCTCGGTGTCCTCGACCCGGACCACCGACTGGCCCTGCCGGACCTGGTCGGCGGGCTTGGCGAGCACCGTGCGGACCATCCCGCCGAACGGGCTCTGGATCATCGCGGTGCCGTGCGGGTGGGTCAGCAGGCCGGGGGCGTCCACGGTGATCGGGATCTTCCCGGTGAAGGTCCACAGCAGTGCGGTGGCCATGGTGATCATCACGACGAACAGGGCGATCCAGCCCCGGGGCGCGGCGAGCAGGGTCGGCGAGTCGAGCTCGTCCGGCTCGCGCATCCGCTGCAGCGCCTTGAAACGGAACTTCATCGTCTTGCTTCTCTCCGTGGGACGCCGACGTCCTGGCGCAGCGTCGGGGGCCGGCTGCCGATGACCAGCTCACCGACGCTGCCCTCGGTGAAGTAGTCGAGGCCGCTGGCCGCGGCGAAGTCGGCCGCGTCGCCGCCGCCGAGGCCGCAGACCGCGAGGTCCATGGCGGTGCCGACCAGGTAGAGGGTCTGGTAGAGCGCGCCGACGTGCTTGAGGATCAGCGGGTAGGCGACCGTCTCGTACTTCCACATCACCCGGCCGAAGCGCGCGGTGACCAGCAGCACCACCTGGGGATCGGTCTGCATCAGGCTGGACTCGCGGGCGCTCTTGACCAGTTGGGCGGTCGCGGCGCTCGGCTCGCTGACCAGTTCCAGCTCGTGCCGGTCGGTCGCGTAGTGCCACAGCCCGGGCTCCAGACCCGCGCAGGAGGTCACCAACGGGTACAGCTCCAGCTCGTGCACCGCGCCGCCGCTCGGGTACGGCCGGTCGGCCAGCTCCTGGCCGTCCCCGCCGGTGAAGGTCTGCCGGCGGCGGGCGCTGCGGTAGAGCAGCTCGCCGAGCTGCTCCAGGGTGATCGGGGTCTGCTCGTCGTGGTCGCGCACCGAGCGGCGCTGCTCCAGCACCTCGGTGAACGGCCGGTCGGCTCGGGCGAGTTCGTCCAGGTCCGGGACGGGCAGGGCGACCTTGCGGCCCGCGAACGGCGCCGGGGAGGCCGGCTCGGGGGCGAAGCGGTCGCCGAACCGGTAGGTGCCGCCGTACCCGGCCACGCTGGTGGGCCGGCGGGTGCGGGAGTGGAAGGCGAGGTCGGCGGCCGTCCACTGGGCGAAGCGCTGCTCCTCGGCCTCCGGCTCGGCACCGGGGGAGCCGTAGGCCAGCAGCCCGGCCGCGGCGAACAGCCGCAGGGTCTGCCGGACGGCGTCCAGCGGGAGCCCGCCGGGGAGTTGGGCGAGCGCGGCGGGGCTGGTCCAGCCGGCCAGGGCGGCCAGCAGGCCGGCGGCCCGGGTGGTCAGCTGGACGGCCAGCGGGCTGCCCGGGGCGCGCACCAGCAGGGCGCCGCCCTCGACCGAGGCGGAGGCGAAGCGGGACAGCTTCACCTGCCCGGTCGGGTCCGGGGTGGGCCCCGGCTCGGCGGCGCCCCGGCCGACCGGACGCAGCCGGGCCAGCGGCTCGTCCGCACCGTCGAGCACCAGGTGGACGGAGTGCTCCAGCATCCCGGCCGTGCCGAGCCGGCGGCGGGTCAGCTGCCAGCGCAGCAGCCCGGCGTCGCCGTCCCGGGCCGCGACCAGGGCGGCCAGTTCCTCCTCGGTCTGCTCCCCGGCGGCCAGCGCGGCCACCGCCTCCATGGCGCCGGGCGCCAGGTCGGGCAGGTTCAGCGCGCCGACCGGCGCGGTCAGCCGGACGGCCTTGGGGCCGAGCGGGGTGAGCGCGCCGTCGGGGCGCAGCCGCAGCCGGCGCACCGTACGGGCGGTGGCGGGCAGGTCGATCCCGTCGAGGGCGGTGGCCGTCGCGGGGGTCGTGGCGGTGGTCATCTCGTCTGCACCCGGCCGTTCCTAGAAGAAGACGTTCTTCGGGTTGAGCTGCTCCTCGGTGTGCGCGGCGGCCAGTCGGCCCTGGCGCACCGGCACGTCGTAGAGCCGGCCGGGGGCGAGGCGGCGCCAGAAGTGGCGCATGCCGGGGGCGATCACCTTGACCACGGCGAGGTCGAGGTCGGGGCGGCTCTGGTCGAGCACGATCACCTCGACGCCGGCCCGGCGGGCGCGCTCGACGCAGTCCCGGACGTGTCCGGCGAGGTCGTCACCGGTGAGCGGGGCGAAGTCGGCGAGGGTGCTGGCGGGCTGGGCGCGGTCGGGCAGCAGCCAGGGCTCGCCCGCGATCGTCGCGGTCCTGCACCACTCCAGGGTCTCCAGGTCGTCGGTGCGGTAGAGGGTGTTGCCGTTCTCGTCCCGCCGGTCGACGAAGGGGAGGAACTGGTTGACCTCGGTGAGCGCGCGGATCGCGGCGATCTTCGGGTCCGGATGGGCGCCGAAGCCGACCATGATGTCCTCGACCTCGTGCTTGCGCCGGGAGATCGCGGCGAACACCGGCACGCCGAGGTCGGAGGTGATGTCCAGGACCCACAGCTCGCGGTCCACCGAGGCGTAGAAGGCGCGCATGGTGTCCACGTACGGGTCGTTCAGCGAGTCGAGGTCGAACTCGGGCTGGGCGGTGCGGTTGTACCACCACAGGGCGACCGCGTCGCGCTCGACGACCTCGCAGAAGCCCTGCAGGATCGCCTCCTCCAGGGTGTTGCCGCTGGCGCAGCCGTTGGAGTCGCCGACGCAGTAGAAGTGCTGCTGGAGGTCGGGGTGGCCGTACCAGGCGTAGCCGGAGGGGACGAGGCGCTCCTCGTCGTGGGTGAGCGACCAGGCGCGGGTCCAGTCCAGTTCGGCGTCGACCGGGAACGGGTCGGGCACCAGGTGGAGCCGGTGCTTGGGGTCGGCGTTCCACTCGGCGCGGTTCGCGAACTGGGCGTCGGAGAACTGCAGCAGGGCGTCCATGTGGACGGCGACGGCCGGGTCGAGGTCGCGGTAGGCGGCGCGCACCACCGGCTCCTCGCCGCGCCAGACCGCCGAGTAGCGCTCGATCGCCTCGCAGATCGCGCTGACCTTGGCCTGGATCTCGGAGCGGCCCTTGCCGCCGCTCTGGCCGCGCATGTTGCGGCGCAGCAGGTCCATGTTGTCGTTGACCATGGCGAAGTTGTGGCCGGCGGTGAAGCTGTAGGTGATGCCGTTGCCGGTGTCCTCGTGCGCGCCGAGGCGGGTGATCGCGCCCAGGTGCGGGCTGATGTGGTGCTTGAGCCGGTCGTAGGTGAACTGCGGGGCCTGGACGCGGTAGCCGCCGTCGGTGGTGTGCCGGGCCGGGCTGGGCTGCAGGACGACCTTGGGGCTGCGCTCGGTGAGCAGCGCCGGGTCGCCGCAGCTGGGGCACTGGGGCTGGCGGACCAGGGTGTGCTCGGTGGTCTGCAGGGTGTTGAGGTCGAGGCTGACCATGGTGCCGGACAGCGCGGAGCAGCACTCGTCGGCCAGGATGCGGGCGGCCTCGGTGGCGAGCAGCTGGGCGGTCATCGCCGGGCCGGCCGGGATCGCGGCGCGGGTGGGGTGCAGCGGCACGGTCTCGCCGCGCTTGCCGGCCAGGTACCGCTCGACCTGGCGGTTGCCGCTGATCCGCTGGGCCAGGCAGCTCCAGCAGCCGGTCTCGCCGGGGCGCAGCAGCGGGCCGAGCCAGGGGGAGGTGCCGGTGGGCTTGGCGAGCAGCCAGGGGCGGCCGTCGGCGAGCCGGGCGGTGTTCAGCCGCTCCAGGGCGCGGTCCAGGTAGTCGTCGGTGAGGGCGACGACCAGGGTGTCCGGGCCGGCCGCGACGGCCTGGTCCTCGGTGACGGCGCGGGCGCGCAGGCCGGTGGCGGTCAGCGCCTCGACCAGCGGGGTGGCCTCGGCGGCGCCGAGGGCGAGCACCAGCAGCTCGGTGGCCCGGGCGGCCGCCAGCGCGACGGCCGGGTCGACGCCCTGGGCGTCCCAGTAGGCGAGCACGTGGTCGGGCAGGTCGGGCCGGCCCTCGGCGAGGTGCCCGGCCGCCTCGTAGCGGCGCAGCGCGGTCAGCGCCTGACCGAGGCCGATCTCGCCGCCGAGCTCCTGGAGGATCTCGGCGACGGTGCGCCGTCCGTCCAGGTAGGGCAGGAGGCGCACCGCGGCGGCTCCCGGGACGAGGTAGTCCTGCCCCTCTCCGAGCAGGAAGACCTTTTCGCCCACCGTCTCGGTGAGGAAATGGGCCTTGAGCCGCGGACGCTCCATAAGTCATCCCCCTGTGTTCACAAGTTCGTTGCGAGTATTCGAACACGGCGTCAAATGGCCTGTACATACTGCATATTCGGCGGGGCGGTCGAGTTACGCATCGCGCGGAATTGCGTATTCCGTCGGACCGGTACGTAGTCCCGTACGTATTCGGCCGGAGCGTTGACAGGGGGGCGCCGCAGGCGATACTGGTGTGTCCGCGCGACGGGGTATGACGGGGGGTTGCGGTGCCGACTGGGGTTTTGCTGCACCGGGAGACGGAGCTGGCGGAGCTGGCGCGTGCGGTGGCGGGTGCCGGCGCGGGCCGTTCCGCGGTCGTGCTGGTCAGGGGTCCGAGAGGGATCGGGAAGAGTGCGCTGCTGCGCGCCGCGCTGGCCCGGATGCCGGGCGAGGCGGTGGTGCTGCGGGCGCGATGTCACGACAACGAGCGGGACTTTCCGTACGGCGTGGTCCGTCAGCTCTTCGATCCTTTCATGCGCATGACAAACAACCCGGAGGCGACCCCGCAATTCCTGGGCGAATCGCCCGGGGAATTCCTCGCCGAGGCCCTTCCGGAGGCCCTTCCCGGGGGCGCCCCGACGGCACATCCGGCGGGTCCCGAAAGTGTCGGAAACGGGCGCGAACGGGTCCTGAACAACCTTTTCCACGCGGCCCGTTCGCTCACCTCACGAACACCCGTGGTGATGGCCGTGGACGACCTCCACCTGGCCGACGAGGAGTCCCGGCAGTGGTTCTCCTACCTCGCCCGCCGGCTCGACGGCCTGCCCGTCGCCCTGCTCGCCAGCACCGCCGACGAGGCGGCCGACCCGCTGGCCGCCGAACTCGCCGCGCTCCGGCACGCCCGCACCCTCACCCCCGGCCCGCTCTGCGACAGCTGCGTGGCCGACCTGGTGGCCGAGGAGTTCGACGCCCCGGTCGACCCGGAACTCGCCGCCGTCTGCCACAACCTCTCCCGGGGCAACCCACTGGTGGTCGAGGAACTCACCGCCCGGCTCGCCGCCGCCCGGATCTCGCCCGGCTCGCCCGACCTCGACAAGGTGCTGCGGATCGGCGCCGGGACCCTCGCCGACACCACCCTCAGCTGGCTGCGGCAGAGCCACCCCCGCGCCGCCGAACTGCTCACCGGCCTCGCCGTGCTGGGCGCCGACGCCGACCTCGCCACCGCCGCCCTGCTCACCGGCCAGGGCGAACTCCTCGCCGACGAGGCCCGCGAGGCGCTGCGCCGCACCGACCTGATCGAACCCGGTCCGCCGGAGACCTTCCGGCACGAGCTGGTCCGCACCGCCGTCCTGGCCCGCACCGACCCGCGCGTCCTGGTCGCCCTGCACGAGCGGGCCGCCGCCCTGCTCGCCCGGCTCGGCGCCCCGGCCGCCCGCACCGCCGAACACCTGATGTCCTCCGGCACCACCGGGCTGGACTGGGCCGTCCCGGTGCTGCGCACCGCCGCCCGGGAAGCCGCCGCCGACGGCCACTGGGACGACGCCGCCCGCTACCTCCAGCGCGCCCTCGCCGACGCCGCCGACCCGGAACTGGTCCGCTCGCTCACCGGGCAGCTCGGCACCGTCGAACTCCACCGCGACGTGGCCGCCGCCGCCCGCTGCGCCGCCGGCCTCGCGGCCGGCGCCCCCGACCCGGTCGAACGCGCCCGGCTGCTGCGGCCGTTCGCCGGCCCGGTGCTCGCGCTCAGCGCCGCCGGCGCCGCCGCCGTCCCCTCCGCCGAGGCCGCCGCGGCACTCGCCGGCACCCCCGCGCCCCCCGCCGAACTGCTGCTGCCGCTCGCCGCCCAGGCCGTGCTGACCGGTCGGCGCACCGCCCTGCGACCCGCCCTCGCCGCCCTGCGCGCCCACCCCGCCGAGCCCGCCGCCACCGGCATGCTCGGCGCCCTGGCCGCGCTGGCCGCCGCCGGGGGCCAGCCCCGTACGGCGGTGCGGCTGGCGGCGCGCTGCGTGCGGCGGGTCTCGCCCGCCGAGGCCGGGACGGACGTGCTGGGTGCGGCGATGGCCTACGCCTGGACCGGGCGGCTCGACGAAGCCGCCGCCTGGGCCGGCCGGGTGGTCCGCTCCGCCCAGCGCTGGAACCACCGCGGCGAACTCGCCCTCGCCCTGCTGGCCCGCTCCGACATCGCCCACCGGCAGGGCCGGCTCGACGCCGCCCTCGCCGACGCCGAACAGGCCGCCGAACTGGCCCGGCGGATCCGGGCCGAGGACCTCGCGGGCGCCGCGCGGGCGCTGGCCGTACGGGCCCGGCTGCGCCGGGGTCTGCCGGTGGACGCCGCGACCGCCGACGCCGAGCCGGCCGCGGTCGAACTGCCAGCCGAGGCCCACCCGTTGCTGCGCGCGGTGGTGCTGGAGGCCCGCGGCCTGGTCGCCGCGCACCGCGGCGACCACCAGCAGGCGCTGCGGCTCTTCCTGGAGTGCGGGCACCAGCTGGCCGCCCGCGGCGTGGCCAACCCGGCCTGCGTGCCGTGGCGCAGCCACGCGGCGCAGGCCTACCAGGCGCTCGGCGAGCACGCCGCCGCCCGGACCATCGCGGCCGACCCGCTGCCCGGCGGCGACGCCCGGCCACGCCCGGCCGAGGAGCGCGGCGGCCCGGCCATCGGCACCCGCGACGCCGGCCCGGTCCGGCTGACCCCGAGCGAGCGGCGGGTCACCGAGCTGGTGCTGCAGGGCCTGAGCAACCTGGAGGTCGCCGAGCGGCTCTGCCTCAGCAAGCGCACGGTGGACACCCACCTGGGCCGGATCTACCGCAAGCTGGCGATCAAGGGCCGGCCCGAACTGGGCGCCGCGGTCAAGGCGTTGTAGCGACGTCGTGGATCAAGCGGGGACCAGGCCGAACTCGGCCCCCCACGGGTCGCGCAGCACCGGCGGTTCCTCCGCGCCCGGCCGCACCAGCCGGGCGCCCAGCCCGACCGCCCGGCGGACGGCGTCCGCCGGGTCGGCCGCGCCGAAGAGCGGCAGCCAGCACGGACGGCCCTGGTCGCTCTCCACCACCCGGGCGTAGCCGAAGCCGTCGACCGCGAACTGCCCGTCCGCGCCCAGCCGGTAACCGAACAGCGGCCCGTAGAAGGCCTCGGCCTGGATGGCCGACGGCACCCGCAGCTCGTGGCCGCAGATCGCGCCCGGTTCGTCGGCGAGCACCACGCCCTCGGCCCGCGCGCCCTCCCAGAAGCCGACCGTGACCCCGGAGGAGTCGACGGCGAGCAGCAGCCGCCCGTTCTCCCCGGCGGGCACCGGCGGCATCACCACCCGCCCGCCGAGCCGGCCGACCTGCACGCAGCAGTGCTCCGCGTCCTTGGTCGCCAGGTAGACGTTCCACGCGGCCTGCGGCGGCAACCCCACCGGGGCGGCGCCGAAGCCACCGATGATCTCCCCGCCCAGCACCACCAGCTGGTAGTCCGGCGACTCGGTGACGAACTCCCAGCCCAGCAGCGCCGAGTAGAACTCCCGGCTGCCGCTCAGATCGGGAGTGATGCAGTCAGCCCAGCACGGAGCGCCGATGGCATAGCTGGTACGTCGAGGCACGGCTCGTCCTTCTCCTTGGTCATGGCTTGATCGATCAGACCGGCCGCCTCCTCCGCCCCGCTCACGCCGGGCAGGTGCAGGCAGTGGGTCGGCGCCCCGGCGAGCGCCCCGCTGGACCCGGCCGGCCAGGTGTGGGTCGTGAACTCCCATGGTGCCAACCGGACTTCCTCGTCGATGCTGCGGCAGAGCCGGACCAGCGAAGGGGGAGCCAGCCGGGCCCGCACCGGCACCACCGGGCCGAGGCTCTCCGGCCGCACCAGCAGCACCTCGCCGCCGACCGGCGAGGTGACGGTGCGCCACATCCCGTCCGGCAGCCCGGCACCGCGCAGCCAGGCCGCGGCCGGTCCGCGCGCCTCCAGCGGCGCGAGGTAGGGCAGTACGTGCCCGGTGCGACGGTCCAGCACCAGCAGCCGTCCGGAGACGAACTCCCAGGAGCGCTGCGCCAGCGCGGCGCCCACGTTGGCCTGCTCCGAGTACGGTCCGCCGACCAGCGCCACGGTGGCGCCGCCCTTGGCCAGCACCACGGCCTGGGCCAGGCAGAACCGGTCCTGCAGCGCCGCGAACGGCGGCACCGCGGACGGGACGTTCCCCCAGCCCCGGAAGGTGCGCCGCAGCAATGGCGTTCCGTCACTGCGGCGCACCAGGAAATCGCCGGGAGCGTCCTTCCCCGGGGTCCGGGAGAATTCCACCCACAGTTGGTCGGGGTCCCGGGAAATCCCGATGAGGTGCGGACCGAAATGGAACGAGATCTCGTCGCGGTCGGCCTGGACGAGGGCGATCTCGAGGCCGAAGAAGTTCAGCACAATCGGCTCGATAACCGGCACTGGTGCTCCTGGCGGTTTGTTGCACATTCAATTTATGCGGCGGTCCGAAGTCCCGCCGACGGACCTTCGTCACCGTCCGGCCGGGCTGCCCGTCGGTCCGGTCGTGGCGAGGAAGGAGTCAGGTGCCATGGCCTGCGGAAGCGACCGTCACCAGTGCCAGTCGCCCGGGGTCGCGGCGCCGCCGAGCGTCGGCAGCTGGGGCTGGCGCGGCTGGGTGGGCAGGTGGTTCGTGAACTGCTGCACCGAGGCGGTGGTGGGGCCGGCGGCAGGCGCGGCGTGCGCGGATCCGGCCAGGACGCCACCGGCGACAGCCAGCGCGGCGGCAGCGGTACAGGCGAACGTGCGGCAGGAAATCAACATGGAGGTCCCCCAGGACATGTGTGTTTCGGAAGCGGGTGCCGACCGGTTCCACGACCTCGTCGGTCGACCATCGGTGATGACGGTCCGTGGTCATCGGCGGGCCCGGCTGGGGAGCTCGCGGCTCCCCGACAACCGAAAGTCTGGAGGAAGTCGAGGGCTATCGGAAGGTGTTCGGGGCGGCAGGAAGATCACCGTGGCACCTTGGTGCCATTGCCGCCCCATGACCTTTATCGCGACCGGCCGATCCGGGGCCCCGGGGGAAAGGCATACGCGGTTGTCCTGACCTGTCCGTCCTGGCATGATCGGGCAGCGGGCTTCGTCCGGCCAGGGGCCGGAAATCGGTACGGGCTGCGGGGGAGTGGTGCGCCGATGACGCGGGAGATCGACGATGCCGCGCAGGCGGTCTATCGGTTGATGCTGACCGACCATCAGCTGGATGTCGAGGGTCTGGCCGGAAAGCTCGGCCTGACCGAGGAGCAGGTCCGGGCCGCCCTCGACCAGCTCGCCGGCCTGCGCCTGCTCCGCCCCTTCGAACCCTCCGGGGACGAAGCTCCGGGCGAGCCGTCCGGCGGCCTGCGGCCGGTCGACCCGAGGGTCGGACTGCCGGCCCTGCTGCGGTACTACGAATCCGTCCAGCAGCGCGCCCAGTTGGAGTTCGAGCAGCGCCAGGCCGAGATCTCCGGCATGCTCGCCCAGTTCCGCGACGAGTCGGCCCCCGAGGACAGCCAACTGGAGCGGCTGCTCGGCACGGCCACCGTGCACGCGAGGATGGAGGAACTGGTCGGCTCGGTCCGCGAGGAACTGCTCACCTTCGCCCCCGGCCGCGCCCGGTCCGTCGCCTCGCTCCAGGCCAGCCGCCCCGACAACGAGAAGCTGCTCGCCCGCGGGGTGACGATGCGCACCGTCTACCTGGACGTGGTGCGCAAGGACCGGGCCACCGTCCAGCACGCCGAGTGGCTGACCGGACTGGGCTGCGAGATACGGACGGTGCCCGCGC
Source organism: Kitasatospora sp. NPDC001683 (assembly GCF_053596495.1). NCBI lineage: Bacteria > Bacillati > Actinomycetota > Actinomycetes > Kitasatosporales > Streptomycetaceae > Kitasatospora > Kitasatospora sp. NPDC001683. The sequence goes on along the minus strand of NZ_JBSFGK010000022.1, from coordinate 55,893 downwards.
TGCCGCTGCGCATGCTGGTCATCGACCGGCAGGTCGCGCTCGTCCCGATCGACCCGGCCAACACCCTCAAGGGCGCCGTCCAGATCTCGTCACCGGGCGTGCTCGCGGCGCTGGTCTCGCTGTTCGAGCAGATCTGGTCCGACGCCACCCCCTTCGGCGCCCCGTGCGAACGCGACGAGGAGGGCCTCACCCGCCAGGAACAGGAACTGCTGCGCCTGCTCGGCCAGGGCTACACCGACGAGGCGGCCGGCAAGCACCTCGGCGTCTCGCTGCGCACCACCCGCCGGATGATGGCCGATCTGATGGACCGCCTCGGCGCCCGCAGCCGCTTCGAGGCCGGCCTGCTGGCGGGGCGGCGCGGCTGGCTCTGAGCCGGCTCCCGGGGCGGCGTGATCACCCGTCAAAACGGGCTGATTGATGGCAATCCGACGTCGAACTGCTTTGGCTTGATCCGATTCTGTGCTTCGCTGGGCCGCGACAGACCTGTCGAGGACGGGCCGACCGTCGGTCCGGGACCGGGGGAGCCATGGCCGAGAACACCGAGCAGCCGCCGCACGCCGAGCAGCCGCCGCGGGGCGGCCGCGCCGCCGCCCGCAAGGCCTCCGGCGGGGGCCGCTCCCCGCTGCTGATCGCCGGCCGGGTGGTGGCCTGCACGGTCGGGTTCACGGTGTTCGCGGCCAGCGGGGTGGTCTGGTACGAGTACACGTCCCTCACGGACGGGATGACCACGTCCAGCGTCATCGAGCAGACCAAGAAGGACGCCCCCAAGCACCTGGACAACTCGGTCAACCTGCTGCTGATCGGCCTGGACAGCCGCAAGAACATGGACGGTTCGGACGTCGACCCGGCCATCGTCCAGAACGAGTTGCACGCCGGGGCGGACTCCAGCATCGGCGGCTACAACACCAACTCGCTGATCCTGCTGCACATACCGGCGGGTGGCGGCAAGGTGCAGGGCATCTCCATCCCCCGCGACGACTACGTCATGACCTACGACGGGGACGGCAAGGAGATGGGCATGGCCAAGATCAAGGAGGCCTACGGCAACGCCAAGGAGGCGTTCAACAACAGCCCGAAGGCCAAGGGGCTCAAGGGCGCCGACCTGGAGAAGGCCGGCCGCGACGTCGGCCGCGCGGCCACCATCCGCACCGTGCAGAAGTTCGTCGACCAGCCGGTGGACCACATCGCCGAGGTCAACCTGATGGGCTTCTACGACATCGCCAAGGTGCTCCAGCCGATCGAGGTCTGCCTCACCCACCCGGTGGACGACCCGATCATCGCCAGGACCACCACCCACGAGGGTGGCGGTACCGGGCTCAAGCTCCCGGCCGGCCGCAGCAAGCTCGACGCCGCCCAGGCGCTCTCCTTCGTCCGCCAGCGGCACCACCTGAACGACGGCCACGGGGACTCGGACGACTTCGCCCGGACCCACCGCCAGCAGGCCTTCATCTCCGGAGTGATGCACAAGCTCAAGGAGCAGGGCGTCGTCGGCGACCTCGGGGCGATGCAGAAGATGTTCGGAGTGATCCAGCAGGACCTGGTGATCGACAACGAGTGGAACGTCCTGGACTTCGCCCAGCAGGCCCCGGCGCTGACCGGCGGCAACGTCGAGTTCAACACCCTGACCTTCGACCGGGAGGACATGAAGGGCGGGGAGGCGGTCAACATCGTCACCCCGTCGAAGATCCAGAAGGTGGTCAAGCAGGTGTTCGGCGGCGCCGACGCCGCCGCCCCCGCGCCCGCCCCCGCCGACACCCCGAGCGGCGACCCGACCGCCACCCAGGCGCCGACGCAGACCGCCACGCCCACCCAGGCCGCCGCCCCCGCCACCGTGGACGTGTTCAACGCCTCCTCCGCCGCCGGGGTGTCCTCCGCCAACGAGGCCAAGGTCCTGGTCGGCCTGGGCTTCAAGCAGGGGGTGACCGGCCCGGCGCGCACCAAGCCGAAGGCCACCACGGTGACCTACGGCAAGGGTGCCAAGGAGGCCGCCGACCAGATCGCCGCCCGCTACGGGGTCACCGCCACCGAGTCCTCCTCGGCCGGCGCCGGCCACGTCGTGGTCACCCTCGGCACCTCCTTCGACGGCGTCGCGTCCGACCGGCCCGCCGCCCCCAGCACGGCCCCGGACGACCCGGCCGCGAACGTCGCGATGCAGGGTCCCAAGGTCGAGGCCCAGTCCGACGGCGGCATCCCCTGCGTCTTCTGACGCCGGCAGTAGACACCCCGCCCGAATCGAGCGTTTTCGGTCGTTCTGTAGCGGGATCGTCCCGTGGCTGCCGAGGTGGTTGGTGTACCGGAGGTCAATGATCACCTTTGGTCTCAATATGATCGGAAGCCATGATGGTCGGACCGTACCGACCTTCGTACGTACAACCAGGGAGCGGTCCGGTACGTCTCCCCCTGTGCGGTGCGCCAGATCGTCCGGGGCGTCGCTTCCGTCGGTGAAAGGTACGCGCATGTCAGGTCGGAGGGGCGAGAGCCCGGCTCGGGGCGAGGACACGCCCGACGCGCTCCCGGCGGAAGGTGCAGCGGGCGCCGTGCCCCCGCCGCGCTCCGGCGGCCGGGCCGAGGCCCGCCGTGCCGCGCAGGGCAAGGGCGGCGGCAAGGCCGACGGTGGGCCGGGCGGCCGGGCGGCCGCGCGGCGCAGCGCCAAGCCCAAGAAGAACGTGAAGAAGATCGTCGCCTGGTCGGCGGCCGGCGTGCTGGTGCTGATCGCGGGGACCGGCGGGGCGATTTACTACAAGCTGAACGCCAACATCAAGTCCTTCGACGCCGACGCGATAGCCCCCGACCGCCCGCCGGAGGCCAAGGCCGACGCGGACGGCAACAAGCCGGTCAACGTCCTGCTGATCGGCTCCGACAGCCGGGGCGGCAACAACTCCGACCTCGGCGGCGGCGAGGACGGCGGCGCCCGCTCGGACACCACGATCCTGCTGCACGTCTACGCCGACCACAAGCACGCCGTCGGCATCTCGATACCGCGCAACGCGCGGGTGGACATCCCGTCCTGCAAGCTGCCCAACGGCAAGTGGACCAAGGGCGGCAACGACCTGTTCAACGCCGCCTTCTCGGTCGGCGGCAGCGACAGCGGCAACCCGGCCTGCACCCAGAACACGGTGGAGAAGGTCACCGGCATCCGGGTCGACCACACCATCGTGGTCGACTTCAACGGCTTCGCCGCGATGACCAAGGCCGTCAACGGCGTGGACGTCTGCCTGCCGAAACCGATCTACGAGGGCGACATCAACCCCAACCTGCACAAGAAGGGCAACCTCGTCCTCCCGCAGGGCAAGCAGACCGTCGAGGGACAGCAGGCGCTCGACTACGTCCGCCTGCGGCACGGCATCGGCGACGGCTCCGACATCGGCCGGATGAAGCGCCAGCAGGCCTTCATGAGCTCGCTCGCCACCAAGATGAAGAAGGAGGGGCTGAGCCCCACCAACCTGCTGCCGCTGGCCGACGCGGCCACCAAGTCGCTGACCGTCGACCCGGGGCTGAATTCGGCGGACAAGCTGCTCTCCTTCGGCCTGTCGCTGAAGAACATCGACATGCACGACCTCAAGTTCGTGACCACGCCCTGGCGCTACCGCACCCAGGACAAGGACCTCGACCTGGTCCAGCCGGACACCAACAAGCTCTGGGAGACCCTCAAGGCCGACCAGACCATCGACGGCCAGAACGCCACCGGCCAGCAGCCGGACGCCGGCGGCAGCCCGAGCGCCGCCCCGCAGCAGGCCGCGCCCAGCACGCCCCCCGCCCCGGCCGGGGACGCCTCCAACGCCGCGATCAAGGTCGCGGTCTACAACGGCACGCTCGCCAACGGCCTGGCCGGCAAGGCGACCGACCTGCTGAAGGGCGCCAAGTTCACGGCCAGCACGGCGGGCCAGGCGGCGAGCACCAAGTACAAGACCACCACGATCGAGTACAGCTCCAGCCAGAAGGCGAACGCCGAGAAGGTCGCCGCGCTGTTCCCCGGCGCCACCCTGGAACCCAGCAGCTCGCGGGGCATCTCGGTGATCGTCGGCCAGGACTTCGCCGCGGCCAACGGCATGGGCGCGCCCACGGCCGCCGGCAGCACCCCGGGCACCCAGACGCCCCCGCAGCCGCTGCCCACCACCGTCACCAACGACGCCCGCTCGGCGGACGACGACATCTGCGCGAACACCACCTACGGCAGCGGCGGCTGACCGCGGGCACCGGAGAACGGCGGCGGGACGACCCCGGGGCGCACGAGCCCCGGGGTCGTGCCATCGTGGCGGTAGGGCCTGTCGCTCGGGTCCCTTGCCGGGTCCCCCGGGCCCACCGGTCACCGAAAGGGCGGACCCCATGCCCGAGATCGCCATGCAGATCGACATCGCCGCGCCCCGGGACGTCGTCCTCGCCGCGCTCAACACCCACGACGGGCTGACCAGCTGGTGGACCACCGGCGTGGACCGCGAGGGCGACGTGCTGCTCTTCGACTTCCCCGACGCCCCCGAACCGTTCCGGCTGCGCCGCGAGCGGGCCGACCGGGACCGGGTGCTGTGGGCCAACGCCGGGGCCTTCCCGCCGCACTGGGCCGGCACCTGGATCAGCTGGGAGCTCGCCGACCAGCCCGACGCGCCCGACCGCACCCGGCTGCTGTTCCGGCACGGCGGCTGGCAGCCGGGCAGCGAGGAGGGCGTCCCGATGGTGGCCGGCACCTGGGCCGAACTGCTGGTCCGGCTCAAGGACTACGCGCAGAGCGGCAAGGTGCAGCCGTACTTCGTCACCGCGCTGCGCCACGACGCGCAGTGACCACCCGGTGGCCTCCGGGCCCCCGGTCGCCCGCCAGGGCGCCGTCCGGTGGCGGGAACGCGGCGGCGGACCGAAGGTGGGCGGTGTACCTCCGTCGTACCGTCGTCCGCGCGGACGGCCGTACCGGTCGGGCCGGGCCCCCGCCCGCCCCGACGACCACAGCCGGCCACCACCGCCTCCGGGAGGCCCAGCAATGCCCGTAGTGACCGATCCGTACAAGCCCGGCACCCCGTGCTGGATCGACCTGATGGCGAGCGACCAGCAGGCCGCGCTCGACTTCTACCGCGACCTGTTCGGCTGGCAGGGCGAGATCGGCCCGGCCGAGTTCGGCGGCTACGCCGTGTGCACGCTGGGTGGCCGCCCGGTCGCCGGGATCATGGAGCGGTCCGCGCCCGAGGGCCAGCCGCTGCCGCCGGTCGCCTGGACCACCTACCTCGCCTCGGACGACGCCGACGCGACCAGGGCCGCCATCGCCGAAGCCGGCGGCACGATCCTCTACGACCCGATGGACGTCGGCAGCATCGGCCGGATGATGGTCGCCGCGGACCCGACCGGCGCCGTGTTCGGCGTCTGGCAGGCGATGGACTTCATCGGCGCGGGCGTGGTCAACGAGCCCGGTGCGCTGGTCTGGAACGAGCTCAACACCTCCGACACCGCGGCGGCCGGCCGCTTCTACCAGCCGGCCCTCGGCCTGCGCCCGGCCACCATCCAGGGCATGGACGGCTACTACTCGCTGAACGTCGGCGACCGCACGGTGGGCGGCATGCAGGAGATCCCGAAGTACCTGGCGACCGGCACGCCCTCGCACTGGATGCCGTACTTCTCGGTGGACGACACCGACTCCGTGGTGGACGCCCTGGTCAAGAAGAACGGCACGGTGATCCAGCCGCCGTTCGACATGCAGTCCGGCCGGATGGCCGTGGTCCAGGACCCGCAGGGCGCGGTCTTCGCCGTCATCCAGGCGCCCGAGGCCCAACTGCCGGACTCGCCCTGATCCCGCCGGTCCGACGATCCCGCCGCGGCTACCGGAGGCCGCCCTTCCCGCGACGCGCCGCCGGGAATGGGCGGCATCCCCCGCTGCCCCGGGGCAGACTGCACCCATGCTGGGGCTACCGGACGACATCCGCGCTTTCCTCTTCGACCTCGACGGGGTGCTCACCCAGACCGCCACGGTGCACGCCGCGGCCTGGAAGGACACCTTCGACGCCTTCCTGCGCGCCGAAGCCGCCCGCACCGGTGGGCAGTTCGTCCCCTTCGACGCCGTCACCGACTACGACGCCTACGTGGACGGCCGCCCGCGCCTCGACGGCACCCGGGCCTTCCTGCACAGCCGGGGCATCGACCTGCCCGAGGGCGCCGAGGACGACCCGCCGAACGCCCGCACCGTGCAGGGGATCAGCCGGGCCAAGAACGACACCGTGCTGCGGCTGATCCACGAGCAGGGCGTCGCGCCGTACGACGGCTCGGTCGCCTACGTGCGCCGGCTGCGCGCGCTCGGGCTGCCCAGCGCGGTGGTCTCCTCCAGCGCCAACTGCCGGGACGTGCTGCGCTCGGCGGGCATCCTGGACCTCTTCGACCTGATCGTGGACGGCGTGGTCGCCAAACAGCAGGCCCTGCCCGGCAAGCCCGCCCCGGACACCTACCTGTACGCCGCCCGCGAGCTCGGCGTCGAACCCGCGCACGCCGCCGTCTTCGAGGACGCGCTCGCCGGGGTCGCCTCCGGCCGGGCCGGCGGCTTCGGTGCGGTGGTCGGGGTCAACCGCACCGGGCAGGCCGCCGAACTGCGCCGCGACGGCGCCACGGTGGTCGTCGACGACCTCTCCGAGCTGTTGGGGGAGGAGGAGGCATGAGTGAGCGGAGCGAGCTCATCATCGAGAGGTGCGTGTGGGCTCATGCCCCTGCCGAGCGCAGCGAGGTGGGCGCATGAGTCCTGCCGACAACTTCACCATCGACCCCTGGCAGATCACCGAACACGGCCTGGACCCGACCTCGATGGCCCGCGCCGAGTCGGTCTTCGCACTCTCCAACGGCCACATCGGCCTGCGCGCCAACCTGGACGAGGGCGAGCCGCACGGCCTGCCCGGCACCTACCTCAACGGCGTCTTCGAACTGCGCCCGCTGCCCTACGGCGAGGGTGGCTACGGCTACCCGGAGTCCAGCCAGAGCGTCATCAACATCACCAACGGCAAGATCATCCGACTGCTGGTGGACGACGAGCCATTCGACCTGCGCTACGGCGAACTCGTCAGCCACAGTCGCTGGTTGGACTTCCGGGAAGGCCTGCTGCACCGCGAGTGCGAATGGACCTCCCCGGCCGGGCGGACCATCCGGGTGCGCTCCTCCCGGCTCGTCTCGCTCACCCAACGCGCCATCGCCGCCGTGGAGTACAGCGTCGAGGCGGTGGACGGACCGGTGCGGATCGTGCTCCAGTCCGAGCTGGTCGCCAACGAGCAGCTGCCCGGCGGCCCCGAAGGAGACCCGCGCGTCGCCGCCGTGCTGGAGGCCCCGCTGCAGCCCGAGGTGCACCACGCCAGCGGCACCAAGGGCGTCCTGGTGCACCGCACCCGGTTCAGCGGCATCCGGGTCGCCGCCGGGATGGACCACGTCATCGAGGGCCCGGAACGGCTCGACACCGTCGCCGAGGCCGAGTCCGACCACTGCCGGATCAGCGTCACCACCGTGCTCGAACCCGAACAGCGGCTCCGGCTGGTCAAGTTCATGTCCTACGGCTGGTCCGGCACCCGTTCGCTGCCCGCCGTCCGGGACCAGGTCGAGGCCGCCCTGACCGCCGCCCGGTACACCGGCTGGGACGGCCTGATCGCCGAACAGGCCGAATTCCTCCGGGAGTTCTGGGAAACCAGCGACATCGAGATCGAGGGCGACGTCGAACTCCAGCAGGCCGTCCGGTTCGCCGTCTTCCACGTCCTGCAGGCCGGCGCCCGAAGCGAGGAACGAGCCATCCCCGCCAAGGGGTTGACCGGCCCCGGCTACGACGGGCACAGCTTCTGGGACACCGAGACCTTCGTCCTGCCGGTGCTCACCTACTGCCTGCCCGGCGCCGTCAACCAGGCCCTGCGCTGGCGGTACACCACCCTCCCGCTCGCCCGCGAACGAGCCGCCCAACTCGGCCTGGCCGGCGCGGTGTTCCCCTGGCGGACGATCCGCGGCGAGGAGTGCTCCGGGTACTGGCCGGCCGGCACCGCCGCCTTCCACATCGGCGCCGACATCGCCACCGCCGTCGCCCGCTACGTCCGGGCCACCGGGGACGAGGAGTTCGAGCGCGAGTACGGCCTCGAACTCCTGGTGGAGACCGCCCGGATGTGGCGCTCGCTCGGCCACCACGACAGCGCCGGGAAGTTCCGGATCGAGGGCGTCACCGGCCCCGACGAGTACAGCGCCGTCGCCGACAACAACGTCTTCACCAACCTGATGGCGCAGACCAACCTGCGCGCCGCCGCCGAGGCCGCCGTCCGCCACCCGCGCGAGGCCGGCGAACTCGGCGTCGACACCGAGGAGACCGCCGCCTGGCGCGACGCCGCCGCCGCGATGTACGTCCCGTACGACGAGGACCTCGGCGTCCACCCCCAGGCCGACGGCTTCACCCACCACCAGGTCTGGGACTTCGAGGACACCCCGCCGGAGAAGTACCCGCTGCTGCTGCACTACCCGTACTTCGACCTGTACCGCAAGCAGGTGGTCAAGCAGGCCGACCTGGTGCTCGCCATGCAGGTCCGCGGCGACGCCTTCACCGACGAGCAGAAGGCCCGCAACTTCGCCTACTACGAACGGCTCACCGTCCGCGACTCCTCACTCTCCGCCTGCACCCAGGCCGTCATCGCCGCCGAGGTCGGCCAGCTCGACCTCGCCTACGACTACACGGCCGAGGCGGCGCTGATGGACCTCCACGACCTCGGCGGCAACACCCGCGACGGCCTCCACATGGCCTCGCTCGCCGGCGCCTGCATCGCCCTGGTGGCCGGCTTCGGCGGCCTGCGCGACCACAGCGAGGTGCTCGACTTCCGGCCCCGGCTGCCCTCCGGGCTGATGAAGCTGAGCTTCTCCCTGCTGGTGCGGGACCAGCTGCTCGGCGTCCGGATCACCCACGACGGCACCACCTACACGCTGCGCCGCGGCGAGGTGCTCCACCTGCGGCACGACGGCGAGCCGGTCCAGGTCAAGGCCGGCTCCCCGGTCACCCTGCCCACCACCGTCCCGCCCGCCCAGGAACGCTGCGCCCAACCCCCCGGCCGCGAACCCGCCCGCCGCCAGCCCCAGGCAGGCCTGGTCGCCGGCAAACTCGGCCAACAGGACCACCTGGCCGCGGAGTGACCCACCCACCCCCGCCGGGCGCGGCCGCCCCGCGCCCGGCGGCCCCTTCCCGGCGCGCCCCCGTCCCCCGTCCTCCCATTTCCCGCCCCTCCGCCGCCCTCCTTTCATTCCCCGTGCCCCGACAGGGGACAGGGGCGCGGGGAACTGCGCGAAGCGGAAGGCCCCGAGCCGCACTCGCGCTCCCGCCTCCGGCCCCACCCCGCCCCCGCTCACCCGTTCGGCCCGCCCCGGGTGCATCCCCTCCCTCTCCGCCGGAGGCTGCACGTGTCCCGTGCCGATCGAAGGGAACTCCCCGTGGCGACCGTGGCCGAACAGATGGTGGAGGTGCTCCGGCAGTCCGGGGTGGAGCGGGTCTACGGCGTCGTCGGCGACAGCCTCAACCCCGTCGTCGACGCGATCCGCCGGGCCGAGGGCATCAGCTGGGTGCACGTCCGCAACGAGGAGGCCGGCGCCTTCGCGGCCGCCGCCGAGGCCGAGCTCAGCGGCCGCCTCGCGGTCTGCGCCGGTTCCTGCGGCCCCGGCAACACCCACCTCGTCCAGGGCCTGTACGACGCCCAGCGCAGCGGCCTGCCGGTGCTCGCGCTGGCCTCGCACATCCCGTCCGGGCAGATCGGCACCGGCTTCTTCCAGGAGACCCACCCCGAGCGGGTGTTCACCGACTGCAGCAACTGGTGCGAGATGCTCTCCACCCCCGCCCAGCTGCCCCGGCTGCTGCGGGTCGCCGTCCAGCACGCGCTCGGCTCGCACGGCGTCTCGGTGCTGGCCTTCCCCGGGGACGTCGCCGCCCTGCCCGCCGCCGGGCCGACCGGCACCAGCCACTTCCTCACCGAGCAGGCGGTCGCCGCGCCGCCGTGGTCCCAGGTGCAGGAGCTGGCCCGGCTGCTCAACGCGGCCCGCCGGGTGGCCCTGTTCTGCGGCGCCGGGGTGCGCGGGGCGCACGCGGAGGTGATGGCGGTCGCGCAGGCGCTGAACGCCCCGATCGGGCACTCGCTGCGCGGCAAGGAATGGATCCAGTACGACAATCCGTACGACGTCGGGATGAGCGGCCTGCTCGGCTACGGCGCCTGCCACGAGGCGCTGCACTCCGCCGACCTGGTGCTGCTGCTCGGCACCGACTTCCCGTACGACTCCTTCCTGCCGCAGGTGCACACCGTCCAGGTCGACCACGACGCGACCCGGCTGGGCCGTCGCACCGCGCTGGAGCTGGCCGTGCACGGCGACGTCGCGGCCACCCTGCGGGCCGTCCTGCCGCTGCTGGACGCCAAGCAGGACCGTTCCTTCCTGGACGGCATGCTGCGCAAGCACTGCCGGTCCCTGGAGGACGTGATCGGCGCCTACACCCGGGACATCGAGAAGCACCTGCCGATCCACCCCGAGTACGTCGCCTCGATGCTGGACGAGGTGGCCGCCGACGACGCGGTGTTCACCGTGGACACCGGCATGAACAACGTCTGGGCCGCCCGCTACCTCCAGCCGAACGGCCGCCGCCGGGTGATCGGCTCCTTCCTGCACGGCTCGATGGCGAACGCCCTCCCGCACGCGATCGGCGCCCAACTCGCCTGCCCGGGGCGGCAGGTGATCGCGATGGCGGGCGACGGCGGGATCGGCATGCTGCTCGGCGAGCTGCTGACGGTGGCCAAGCACCGGCTGCCGGTGAAGACGGTGGTCTTCAACAACGGCGCGCTCGGCATGATCAAGCTGGAGATGCTGGTCTCCGGCTACCCGGAGTCCGAGATCGACAACGGGGACGTGGACTACGCCGGCATCGCCCGGGCGATGGGCATCCCGGCCAAGCGGGTCGCCGAACCGGCGCGGGTCCGGGAGGTGCTGGCGGAGGCACTGGAACGACCCGGTCCGGCGCTGGTGGACGTGGTCACCGACCCCAACGCGCTGTCCATCCCGCCGCGGATCACCGCCGCCCAGCTGAAGGGCTTCGCGCTGGCGGCCGGGAAGACCGTGCTGTCGGGCGGCGTCGGCCGGATGGTCGACCTGGCGCGCAGCAACCTGCGCAACATCCCCCGGCCGTGAGCGCCGTGAGTGCGCCGATAGGGCTTTGCCTCTGAGGCAAAATTCTTGCCCAGACGGCAGGGGAGGTGTCCACTGGTCACATGACCACCAGCTCCACCGGCACCCCCGACGCCGGCGACCAGCTCGACGACCAGGAGGTCGCCGGCCTCGCCGCCCGTCTCCGCGAGCACCGGCTCAGCAGCCGGCTCACCCTGGAGGTCGCGGCGGGCCGAGTCGGCCTGTCCCCAGCCTACTTGTCCCGACTGGAGACCGGCCGCCGCCAGCCCTCGCTGCCCGTCCTGCTCGGCCTCGCCCGCGCCTACGGCACCTCGGTGTCCGGCCTGCTCGGCGAGGCCATGGTCGAGCCGGACCCGATCGTCCGCGGCGGCGCCATCGAACCCGGCCGGGCCGGCGGCTGGGGCTACCGCCGGGCCGGCGCCCCCGGCCGCGCCATGCAGGCCCTGCGGGTGCACGTGCCGCCGGGCGTGCAGGACGCGGTGGTCCGGGTCCATCCCGGCGAGGAGTGGCTGTACGTCCTGCGCGGAGAGTTGCGGGTGACCCTCGGCGACCGCGTCCACCACCTCGCCCCCGGTGACTCCGCCCACTACGACTCGCTCACCCCGCACTGCATCGCCGCCGAATCCGACGCCGGCGTCGAACTGCTCTTCGTCCACACCCTGTTGCAGAGCCCCGGCGGCGAACTCTGCCTCGGCGGCGGCCCCGCCGCCACCCACTGACCTGCCGTCAGACCCCTCGGAGGAGATCCCCATGGCCGATCCCACCACCACCGCCACCCCGGCCGCTGCCGCGACCGCCCCGGTCGGCGCCGCCGACACCTCCGCCGGCCCGAAGACCATGGACGCCGGCAAGTGGGCCAACAAGCGGGTCTACCTCCGCCTGGTCATCTACACCGCCGGCATCCACGCCTTCGCCGGCTTCATCATGCTGCTGTTCGAACTGGGCAACCGCAACAAGTAGTCGCCCCGCCAGGCGCAAAGACCCGGTGGCCTCCGCGCTCATACCGTGGTCGCCAGCCGCCAGCCGCCAGCCGCCAGCCGCCAGCCGCCAGCCGCCAGGCCCGGTTCGGTGCCGGCTCCGGCGCCACCTCGCCGGCCGCGCCCGTCCAGTGGCCGCCGCGCGACCTCCGATCACGCCAAGCCGCCCAACCTGTCCAACCCTTGTGCGAAGACGCGGCGTCACCATGTCGACCCGCCGAGGGGCGACCGGCTGCCACCGCCGGCCTCCTCCGGCCGCGGCAGCGGCCCCTGCGGCGTCAGCTCGCCCACCCTGCCGCTGCGGATGATCCCCCTCACCCCGTGCGGAGCACCTCGCACAGGGCCTCCAGGGCCGCCGGGAAGGCGTGCTCCGGCGGGGTCGCGTAGCCGATCACCAGCGCCGGCGCGGCACCCTCCGCCCCCTCCGCCCCCTCCGCCTCCTCGACCCCCTCCGCCTCCGGGGCGACGCGGTGCCAGCCGAGACCGCTGAGGGCGAGGCCGGCGGCTTCGGCGCGGGCGACGAGTTCGGCCTCCGGCGTCGAGCCGGGCGGGAGTTGGAGGACGGCGTGGAGGCCGGCCGCGATGCCGGTGACCCGGACGTGCGGGGCGTGTTCGGCGAGGGCGGCGACCAGCCGGTCGCGGCGGCGCCGGTAGTGCAGCCGGCAGCGCCGCACGTGCCGGTCGTACGTCCCCGAGGTGATCAGTTCGGCCAGCGTCAGCTGGTCGAGCACCGGGGACATCGTGTCGGCCAGCGCCTTCAGCCGGGCGACCGGTTCGACCAGCGCGTCGGGCAGGGCCAGCCAGGCCAGCCGCAGGCCCGGAGCGAGGCTCTTGGCGGCCGTGCCGGCGTACACCACCCGTTCCGGGTCGAGCGCCTGCATGGCGCCGAGCGGCTGCCGGTCGTAGCGGAACTCGCCGTCGTAGTCGTCCTCGATGAGGTACCGGTCCTGTTCGCGCGCCCACCGCACGGCGGCCGCCCGCCGGTCGGCGGACAGCGGGGCGCCGGTGGGGTACTGGTGGGCGGGAGTGAGCAGGGCGGCCCCGCAGCGGGCGTCGAGCCGGTCGACCAGCGCGCCCTCGCCGTCCAGCGGCAGCGGGACGGTGGACAGTCCGGCGGCCCGCACTACGGCGTGCTGCGGCGGCAGCCCGTACGCCTCGACGGCCAGCGACCGGGCCCCGCGCTCCCGCAGGGCCGCGCAGAGCAGCCCGAGGCCCTGCTGTACGCCGCTGCAGATGAGCAGGTGGTCCGGGTCGGTGCGCACGCCGCGGACCCGGGCCAGGTAGTGGGTGAGGGCCTCCCGCAGTTCGATCCGGCCGAGTGCGCTGCCGTAGCCGAGGGCTTCGTGCGGCGCGGTGGCGAGGGCGCGGCGGGCGGCGGCGAGCCAGGCGGTGCGGGGGAAGAGCGAGAGGTCGGGGCGCCCGGTCGACAGGTCGTGCCGGACGGCCGGCCGCCGCGCCCGCGGCCGTACGGGCCGTACGGCGGGCGAGGGCGCGGCCCGCCGGGCGACGGTGGTGCCGGAGCCCTGCCGGGAGCTGAGCCAGCCCTCGGCGGTGAGTTGGCCGTACGCCTCGACCACCGTGTTGCGGGCGATGCCGAGGTCCTCGCCGAGTGCCCGTGAGGAGGGCAGCCGGGTGCCGGGCCCGAGCCGCCCGTCCTGGACGGCCTCCCGCAGGGCGTCCTCCAGGGCGGCCCGCAGCCCGGTGCCGGCGGCGCGCCGCTCGCTGAGATCCAGGTGCAGGTCGCCGCCGAAGGAGGTCCAGGAGCCGTTCACGGACCCATTCTCGCGTGTGGCCGGTGGTCACCAGCTGGCGCCGGCGGGCTCCTCGATGGTGGTGTTGATCCGGTTGAAGAAGTTGGTCAGGCCGATCATCAGGATGATCGCGGAGAGCTGCTCCTCGTTGAAGTGGTCGGCGGCCGCGTCCCAGATCTCGTCCGGGACGGCCTTGCCGGAGCGGTCGGCGATCCTGGTGGCGGCCTCGGTGAGGTCGAGCGCGGCGCGCTCCTCGTCGGTGAAGAAGGGGGCCTCGCGCCAGGCGGCGACGGCGTGCAGCCGCTCGTCGGTCTCGCCGTGCTTCTTCGCGCCCTCGACGCCGGCGAACACGCAGGCGCTGCAGCCGTTGATCTGGCTGGCGCGCAGGTGGACGAGCTCCAGGATCTGCGGCGAGACGCCGCCCTGGTACATGGCCTTGTAGATGTTCTGGATGCCCTTCATCGCGTCCGGCAGGACCAGGGCGGGGTTCTTCATGCGGGCGGTGCGGGTGGTGCTGTTGTTGCTGGTGGAAGCGGTGGTCACCGCGGTCTCCTCTTGTTCGGTTAGCGTCCGTCACTGATCCGACGGATCCCGACGAGAGGATGTGACAGATGGACGGGGAAATTTCCCGGCCTGATTTCCTGGCCGCGCAGTTCGAGGCGGAGCGCCCCCAACTGCGGTCCGTGGCCTACCGGATGCTGGGTTCGGTGGCCGAGGCCGAGGACGCCGTCCAGGAGGCGTGGCTGAAGCTGAGCCGCAGTGACGTCAGCGAGGTGAAGAACCTCGGCGCGTGGCTGACCACGGTGGTCGGCCGGGTCTGCCTGGACCAGCTGCGCTCCCGGGCCTCCCGCCGGGAGGATCCGCTGCCCGAGCAGGAGGGGCAGGTGCGGCTGCCGGATCCGGTGGTGAGCGGGCTGGCGACGCTGGACCCGGTGCAGGAGATCCTGGTCGCGGACTCGGTGGGGATCGCGCTGATGGTGATCCTGGAGACGCTCTCCCCGGCGGAGCGGGTGGCCTTCGTGCTGCACGACATGTTCGACGTCCCCTTCGACGGGATCGCCGAGGTGCTCGGCCGCACCTCCGCCTCGACCCGTCAGCTGGCCTCCCGCGCCCGCCGCCGGGTGCAGGGCGCCACCCCGCCCGCCGACTCCGACGACAACCGCAAGCGCGCGGTGGTGGAGGCCTTCCTGACCGCCTCCCGGGGCGGCGATTTCGATGCTCTGTTGGCCCTGCTGGACCCGGAGGTGCTGGCCCGCTCCGACGGCGGCACGCTGGTGCCGAGCGTGCTGCGCCGGGGCGCGGCGGACGTCGCCGCGCAGGCCGTCACCTTCGCCCGCTTCGCCGCCGAGGCGCGGCTGGTGCTGGTCAACGGCTCGCCCGGGGTGGTCTCCTTCGCCGACGGCCGCGCGCTGTCGGTCATGTCGTTCACCATCCACGACGGCCGGATCACCGGTCTGGACGTCCTCACCGACCCGACCCGGCTGGCCGCCCTCGGCCTCACCGCGTAGCCGCGGACGCGGACGGGCCGTCCGGCACACCGCCGGACGGCCCGTGAGAGCTGCGTTCAGAGCGCCAGGTACACCGCGCTGCCGACGCCGGCCAGGAAGCAGTAGACCGCGAAGGGGGTCAGGCTGCGGGTCTCGAAGTACTTGGTGAGGAAGCGCACCGAGACGTAGCCGGCCACGAAGGCCGCGACGCTGCCGGCCGCGACCGGGCCGAGGACGCCGGAGTTCTCCGGCTTGAACAGCTCGGGCACCTTCAGCGCCGAGGCGGCCAGGATGACCGGGGTGGCGAGCAGGAAGGAGAACCGGGCGGCGTCCTCGTGGTGGAGTCCGCGCAGGATGCCGGCGCTCATGGTGACGCCGGAGCGGCTGATGCCCGGGAACAGCGCGAGGATCTGGGCGGCGCCGATCCAGGCGCCCTGGCCGTAGCCGAGCCTGGTCAGCCGGACGTCGGAGGCGACCGCCGGGTCCAGGCCCGGTTCGTCGACGGGGGCGGCGTGTCCGGCCCGGCGGCGGCCGGTGCCGCCGCGCTTGAGCCGTTCGGCGCCGAGCAGCACCAGCCCGTTGAGGGCGAGGAAGACGGCGGCGGGGACGGGCTTGCCGAGCGCGTGCCGCAGCGCCTTCTCCAGGACGAGGCCGGCCACACCGACCGGGATGGTGGAGATGATGAGCAGCCAGGCGAGCTTCTCGTCCCGGGTCCGCACCCGGCGGTGCCGGATCGAGCTGAACAGGCCGCTGACCACCCGGACCCAGTCCCGCCAGAAGAACACCACCAGGGCGAGCGCGGTGGCCAGGTGCAGGGCGACCAGCGCGGCGAGGTAGGAGGAGCCGTCGGCGGTCATGTCGAGGTCCTGCTGGATCTTCCCGCCGATCACGGCCGGAAGCAGGATGCTGTGGCCCAGGCTGGAGACCGGGAAGAGTTCCGTCACACCCTGCAGCAGGCCGACGCCTATCGCTTCCGGGTAGGTCAGGGTGGACATCTCGCACCTTCGCTCGGGGGTCGGTGGCCCGTCCGATCCCGGGGGCCTCCGCGAAGCTACTACCGGCACGTAGACGCCCGGCAGCCCCGCCGCCAGAAGTTCATCGAGCGTATGTCCCGGCGTCATCGGGCCCTCGGGCGTGCCCGAATTGCCGGACCAGCAGCCCGGTGACGATGCCCGGCAGCCCGGGCGACGGCACGGTGACGGACGGTACGGCCCGGTGCACTGCGTCGCCGAGCAGCACCCCGGCGGTCACCGCGACCGGGGTGCCCACCAGCGGCAGGGCGACGGCCAGCACGGCGGGCAGCACCGCGGACGGGCGGTGCGGTCGGCGCATCCAGGCGGCAGGGCGGTCCATCGGGAGCCTCCTTCGAGGACGAGGGGTCGACGGACGCCCACGATGCAGCCTCCCGCTGCGTCAGTTTCAAGTCCTCGGTTTCAAGTCCTCGTTTCACGCCCTCGGTTTCACGTCCTCGCCGGGAACTCCCGGTTCAGACCGCCACCCGTCGCCATCCCGACCCGTCGGCCGGCACCGGCGCGGTCGCGAAGTCGTAGCGCAGCAGCTCCGGTCCGAGCGCCAGCAGGGAGATCGAGGAGGCCCCCCAGATCCGCCCGTCGCCGAAGTCCCGGCGCTGGATCAGCGCGGCGTCCTCGTCCGGCGCCAGCCCGTCGCCGGTGACGATCGGCAGCCAGCCGCCCCAGGCCCGCTCGGTCGGCTCCCCGGCGGCCGGTTCCGGGCGGGGTGCGGCGGCGAAGCGGGCCCGGAAGTGGTCGGCGCGTGCGGCCATCAGCCCCCGGACCCGCTCGGAGGCGGTGCGGTTGGCGGCCCTCCCCTCCAGTCCGTCGTTGAGCACCACGCTGAGCCCGGTGGGCAGGTCGTGCTCGGTCAGCAGCCCGCCGCCCCAGCTGGTGACGCGGGCGCCGTCGGGGCGGACCTGGACGAGGTGGAAGGGGTCGTAGCGGTCCAGGTCGAGGTGTCCGATCCCGCCCTCGCGGACGGCGGTGAGCGGCAGTTCGCCGCGGCTGAGCCGGGTGTCGGCGGGGGCGAGCGGGCCGAAGCCGTTGAGCAGGCAGGCGGCGGTGCGCCGGGCCGGGTCGACGGCCAGCCAGGTGCCGCCGGCGGTGAGGTCCAGTCCGCCGAGCAGTCCGGGCCGCCGCGGCCAGTGGTGGTCCGGCGGCAGCCAGGCGCGCCCGAGGTACTCGTCCCGGACGGACAGCAGCAGCACCGGTACCGCCGCTTCCGGTTCGATGCTGACGAACGCCGTGCACACGGTCGGTTCTCCCTGCCGCAGTCCTGCCGAAGATCTCCGCAAGCGATCCTCGCACGCCTGTTCGTGCACCGGAAGTGGCCCAAGGAGCCGGCCGCCGAATGCACCAGGACCGCGGGCCACCGGGCTCATAGGCTGGCCACCGTGACGACGAACAGCTCCTCGAACAGCTCCCCGAACGACCCCGTGCCCGCCCCCGGGCAGCGCCTCCGGATGCCGGAACTCGCCCCCGACTTCTACCAGGCCATGATCGCCGTGGACCGGGCCTCCCGGCAGGGCGTGGACCCGGTCCTCGCCGAGCTGGTCAAGGTGCACGCCTCGATGATCAACGGCTGCGCCTTCTGCATCGACATGCACGCCACCGACGCCCGCAAGAACGGCGAGCAGGACCACCGCCTGCTCTCCCTCCCGGCCTGGCGCGAGACCCCCTGGTTCACCGCCCGCGAGCGCGCCGCCCTCGCCCTCACCGAGTCGGTCACCCTGCTGACCCAGGGCCACGTGCCGGATGCCGTCTACGACGAGGCCGCCGCCCACTTCGAGCCGGCCGAGCTGGCCCGGCTCATCGCGCTGATCGCCACCATCAACGCCTGGAACCGGATCGGCGTGTCCACCCGCATGAGCCCGGCCGCGAAGTGAGCGGGCCCGTGATGACCACCCAGCGGGAGAAGGCCCGGCTGCTCAGGGAGCTGCACCGCCCGGGCGAGCCGGTCGTGCTGGCCAACGTGTGGGACGCGGCGAGCGCCCGGCTGGTCGCCGGCGCCGGGGCGCGGGCGGTGGCGACGGCCAGCGCCGCCGTCTCCTGGTCGCTGGGCAGCCCGGACGGCGGCGGCGCCGACCGCGAGCAGGTGCTGGCCCGTACCGCCGAGGTGGTCCGCTCGGTCGAGCTGCCGGTCACCGCGGACCTGGAGAGCGGCTACGCGGACACTCCGGCCGGGGTCGGCGAGACCGTCACCGCGCTGCTCGCCACCGGCGCGGTCGGGGTGAACCTGGAGGACGCGGAGTACGCCCCGCAGGAGGCCGCCGAGCGGATCGCGGCCGCCCGGGCGGCGGCCGACGCGGCGGGCGTGCCGCTGTTCGTCAACGGCCGCACCGACGTCTTCCTGCACGGCCTGGGCGAGCCCGAGGGCCGGCTGGACGAGGCGGTCCGCCGGCTGCGGGCGTACGTCGAGGCGGGTGCGGACGGCGTGTTCGTCCCCGGCGTCGCCGATCCGGAGACCATCGCCGCCCTGGTCGCGGCCGTCCCGGCCCCGCTGAACGTGCTGGCCGCCCCCGGCTCCCCGTCGGTCGCCGAGCTGGCGAAGCTCGGCGTGGCCCGGATCAGCCTGGGCCCGGGCCTGGCCAAGGTGGCCTACGCGGCGGTCCGCCGCGCGGCCGAGGAGGTGTACGCGAGCGGCACGTACACCTCCCTGGACGGCGGGCTGACCTACCCGGAGCTCAACGGCCTCTTCACCGGCTGAGCGGCACCCGGCTGAGCGGCACCCGGCTGAGCGGCACCCGGCTGCGGGTCCGACTGTCGGGTACGACCGCCGGGCACGGCTGCCGGGCACGAGCGGGCGGCTGACCGGACGGGGGCGGTCAGCCGCCCGCTCGACGGCCGATCAGGGGTTGATCTGCCCGCTGAGCCCCGGGTGGGACATCTGGTTGGTGCCGATCGCCTCCACCTCGTTGGCGGTGTGGCCGACCACCGGGAGCTTGCCCGCGGTCTTCAGGGCGAGGTCGGCGGGAGAGACCTCGAGTCCGTCGGTGAGGCCGCCGGTGGCGTCCGGCGAGCTGGCGATCTGGGTGGTGGCGGAGGCCGCCGGGGCGGCGAGGGCGAGGCCCGCCATGGTGAGGGCGGCCAGGGTGGCGAGTTTCTTCATGCCCTGCCGAACGACCGGGCCGCCTTGAGGTAACCCCGTGGCTCAGACCGTCACCCGCAGGGTCCGCACGCTGTTGCTCACGAACGAGCCGATCGGCTCCGGCCGTTCGCCCTCCGCCAGGGCCAGTCCCGGGAACCGGGTGAACAGCTGCCGCAGCGCCGCTTCCGCCTCCAGCCGGGCCAGCCCCGAGCCGAGGCAGAAGTGCGGTCCGTGGCCGAGCGACAGGTGCCGGGCGGGCTGCCGGGTGAGGTCGAAGCGGTCGGCGTCCGGGTAGTGCCCGTCGTCCCGTCCGGCCGCCGCGTACGAGGCGAGCATCGCCTCGCCGCGCCGGATCACCACCTCGCCGACCGCGATGTCCTCGATCGCGTAGCGCAACGGGAACTGGCCGACCGGCGAGTCGTAGCGCAGCGTCTCCTCCACCACCGCCGACCACGGCTGCGCGCCGTCCAGCACCAGCCGCAGCTGGTCCGGGTGGGCGAGCAGGGCCCGTACCGCGTTGGTGATCAGGTTGAGCGTGGTCTGGTGCCCGGCGACCAGCATCAGCAGCAGGGTGCCGACGAGTTCGGCCTCGCTGAGTCGCTGCTGGTCGAGGCGGTGGCCGGCCTCGCGGGCGGCGATCAGGTCGGTGGTCAGGTCGTCGCCGGGCTCGGCCCGCTTGGCCGCCACCACCGAGGCCAGCAGCGCGTTGAGGTCCCGCTGGGCGGCGAGGGCCGCCTCCGGGGTGGCGGAGCTGGAGACCAGGACGTCGGACAGCGCGTGCAGCCGGTCCTGCTGCTCCTCGGCGAGGCCGAGCAGTTCGCCGATCACCTGCATCGGCAGCGGGTAGGCGAAGTGCTCGCGCAGGTCGAACGCGCCCTCCAGCTCCGCCATCCGGTCCAGCAGGGCGGCCGTCCGGGCCTCGACCGCGGGTGCCAGCGCGGCCGTCCGGCGCGGGGTGAAGGCCTGGCTGACCAGCCCGCGCAGCCGCTTGTGGTCCTCGCCGTCCGCGGTGATCATGCCGGGTACGGCGACGAAGTTGAGCAGCGGCCAGCCGTGCGGCAGCCGGCCCTCCCGGAAGGTGGTCCACAGCGCGGGGTCCTTGCCGACCCGGGGGTCGGCCAGCAGCTCCTGCAGGGCGTCGTGGTGGGTTATCGCCCAGACCACCACCCCGCCAGGGAGTTCCACCAGGACGGCCGGGCCGGCTGCCCGGAGCCGGGCGTTCTCTCCGTGCTGGTCGCGTCCGAAGGGATCGAGCCGGACGGGCTCGGGCCGGACGGGCTCGGGGCGGGATCCGCGGGCGTGGTCGACGGTGTCCATGCGGGCCTCTCGGGGGCTGGCGGGCGGGGCGGGGTGAAGGCGCTGTACAGCACCGGCAGGGCGACCAGGGCCCGCGACCAGGGGGACGGCCGCCAGGTCAACTCACCCGACGGCACGGCCAGTTGGAGGTCCGGAAGGCGGTGCATCAGGGTCTCGATCGCGGTCTCGACGATGATCCGGGCCGGGTGCTGCGCCGGGCAGACGTGCCGGCCCGCGCCCCAGGCCAGGTGGGCCCGGTTGCCGCCGAGCGAGCCCTCCGCGGCCGAGGCGGCGCCCTGGGCGGCCGGGTCGGCGTTGGCCGCGGCCAGGCCGAGCACCAGCATGTCGCCGGCGCTGATGTACTGGCCGCCGAGCACGGTGTCGGCGGTGGCCCAGCGTCCGGGGAAGTTCTGGGTCGGCGGGTCGCGCCAGAGCACCTCCTCCAGTGCGTCGGAGACGGTGAGCCGCCCGCCGGCCAGGGTGGCCCGGAAGCGCCGGTCGGTGAGCAGCAGCCGCAGGGTGTTGCCGATCCAGTTGATGCAGGTCTCGTTGCCCGCGATCATCAGCACCACCAGGTGGTGCGCCGCCTCCTCGTCGGTCAGCGCGGCCGGGTGGGCGAGCAGCCAGGAGGTGAGGTCGGCGCTGGGGGCGGTCCGGCGGTGCCGGACCAGTTCGGCCAGGGTCGCCTGGAACTCCCCGGCGGCGCGCACCGATTCGGGCCCGCTGTCGACGAAGTGGCTGATCAGCTCGATCATCCGCGGCCCGCTGCCGGTGGGCAGGCCGACCAGTTGGGTGGAGACCAGCAGCGGCAGCGCGCGGGCGTACTGGCCGATCAGGTCGGCGGTGCCGTCCGGGCCCCAGCTGTCGATCAGTCCGTTGGCGGCGGCCTCGGTGGTCCCGCGCAGCTGCCGGTGGTCGATCTGGGCCAGGGTGTCCGAGACGGCGGCGCGCAGCCGCTGGTGCTCGGCGCCGTCCAGGTTGAGCAGGGTGGGCCGCCAGGCGGTCATCGGCTGCAGCCGCGAGTCGGGGGCCAGCCGGCCCTCGGAGGGGACCCGCCAGTGCCGGGAGTCCTTGGAGAACAGCGCCTCGTTGCGGGTGAGTTCGAGCAGTTCGCCGTAGCCGAGGACCAGCCAGGCCTCCACCCCGGGCTCCAGCTCGATCGGCGCGACCGGTCCGTAGCGCTCGCGCAGTCGGGCGTACAGGCCGTGCGGGTCGTCGGCGACGGCCTGCCCGTACAGCGGGGTCAGCGGGACGCCGGTGGGCAGCCCTCCGCCGAACCCGGCGCCGTGCGCCGTTCCGTGCGCTGCTTCGTGCGCCGTTCCGTGCGCGACCGGGCAGCCGGACGCCCGTGGGGGCTCGGGTGCGGTCACCGCTGCAGCTCCAGGAGCGAGCTGCGGTGCAGGTGGTCGACGAAGTCGATCAGCAGGTCGTAGGACTGCCGCCGGTCCCGGGCGTCGCAGTAGAGGATCGGCACCTCCGGCAGCAGGTCCAGCGCCGAGCGGAGTTCCTCCTCCGGGTAACTCGGCGAGTCCGGGAAGGTGTTGACCGCCACCGCGAAGGGGATGCGCTGCTCCTCCAGCCGGCCGAGCACGTCGAAGCTCTCGTCCGGCCGGCGCAGGTCGACCATCGCGATGGCGCCGAGCGCGCCGCGCGACAGGTCGTCCCACAGGGGCCAGAAGCGCTGCTGCCCGGGCGTGCCGAACAGGTACAGCGCGAGCCGGGAGTTGAGCGTGATCCGGCCGAAGTCCAGCGCGACCGTGGTGGTGGTCTTGTCGCCGCGCCCGGTGAGGTCGTCCACGCCGCTGCTGGCGGCGGTCATGGTCTCCTCGGTGCGCAGCGGGGTGATCTCGCTGAGCGAGCCGACCAGGGTGGTCTTGCCGACCCCGAACGGGCCGGTGACCAGGATCTTCACCGCGCCCTGCACCGAGGAGGGCAGGTACTGCGGCCCGGCCGGCAGGTCGGCGGGGGCTTCAGCGGAGTTGGCGGAGGCCAACGAGCACCTCTTCCAGGAGGGTTGTGGGCAGGCGTTCGGCCTGCGGGACGGGCGGGAGCACCTGCACGGCGCCGAGGTCCCAGAGGTCGCCGACCAGCACCTTGACGACGCCGAGCGGCAGCCCCAGGTGGGCCGCCACCTCGGCGACGGACAGCAGGCTGTGGCAGAGCCCGAGGATGCGCCGGTGCTCCCGGTTGAGCAGGACGTGCTCGGGCAGCGCCGGGGGCTCGGATAACGCGCTGACCAGGCTCTCGATGGCCAGGTCGGGGCGGGTGGGGCGGCTGCGGCCGCCGGTGATGACGTAGGGCCGGACCGGCCCGTTCACCGCTGGCCCCCCGCCGCGTGGTCGACGCGCGGCGGGCTGGTGAGGTGGGTGCCGATCCGCTCGACCAGGACCTGCATCTGGTACGCGACCAGGCCCGCGTCCACCGCCTCGCTGGTCACCACGGCCAGGTGGGCGCCCGCCCCGGCGGCGACGATGAACAGGTAGCCGCCGCCGTACTCGATGATGATCTGGCGGGTGGCGCTGCCCGGGCCGCCGAAGCCGGCCGCGACGCCGCGGGCCAGCGACTGCAGTCCGGAGCAGGCGGCGGCGAGCCGTTCGGCGTCCTCCCGGGGGATGTCGGCGCTGCGGCCGATCTCCAGGCCGTCGTTGGAGACGACGACGGCGTGCTGGACCTGGGGGACGGCGATGATGTCGGCGAGCAGCCAGCCGAGGTCGGGCGTGGTGGTCATGGAACTCTCCGGAGCGCTGGGGAAGTCGGGGGAAGCGGGGGGAAGTCGGGGACGTCGGGGGAAGCGGGGCGGTAACGGTCAGTGCGGGCCCGGCGGTTGGCCCTGGGCGCGGGCGGCCGAGCGGCCGTTGGCGGTGCCGGCCTGGAACATCGCCATGAACGCCTGCGCGTCCCGGGCGGAGCGGTACGGGGGTTCGGGCGGCGGGGGAGCCGCGTGCTGGGGGCCTTTGGCGCGGTCGCGCCGGTGGCTCCGGCGGGGCAGCGGCGGCGGGGTGCCGCCGGTCGCGGGGGGCGGGCCTGTGGGCGTGCCGGTGGGCGGGGGCTCCACCAGCGGACGACCGGCGCCGGGATGACCGGCGACGGGGTGGGCGGAGCCAGCGGTCGGCCGCGGGTCGGGGTCGAACACCCGCTCCGGGTCGAACGGCCGGTCGTTCCCGCCGAGTCCGAGCCCGTGCCCGAGCCCGGCGCCGGGGCCGACGCCGAGTCCGGGGACGGTCGGCGGCAGCGGCTCGGTGAGCAGGGCGTTCGGCAGCAGCACGACGACGCGCACGCCGCCGTACGGCGAGGGCGCCGAGCTGAGGGTGACCCGGAAGCCGTAACTCTCGGCGAGCCGGCCGACCGCGGCCAGCCCCAACTGGGGCACCTCGCCCAGCCGGGAGACCTCCAGGCTGCTGCCCCCGGCGAGCGCGGCGGCGGCCTTGGCCACGGCCTGCTCCGGCATGCCGACGCCACCGTCGTCGATCTCGATGACGGCGCCGTTGTGCACCGGCATCAGGGTGACGAACACCTGGGTGCTGGGCGGGGAGTAGCGGGTGGCGTTGTCCAGCAGCTCGGCGACGGCGTGGATCAGGGCCTCGGCGGCGGCGCCGACCACCGCGGTCTCGATCCGGCTGCGGACGACCACCCGCTGGAACGGCAGGATGCGCGACTGGGCGCCGCGCACCACGTCCTCCAGCGAGACCGGCTCCGGCCAGTGCCGTCCGGCCCGGGCGCCGCACAGCACGGCCAGGGTCTGGGCCAGCCGGGCCTGTTGGGCGGCGGCGTGGTCGGCCTTGAGCAGGCCCTCCAGCAGCGCCGGGTCGTCGTGGGTGCGCTCCATCTCGTCGAGCAGGGCCTGCTGGTCGTGGGCCATGACGAGGATCCGGCGGGCCACGCTGAGGAAGGCCCGCTGGGTGGAGGCGGTGAGCTCCTGCTCCTGCTGGACGGCGGCCAGGTCGGCGCCCCGGCGGGAGAGTTCGGCGGTCAGCTGCTCCTGGAGCCGGGCGAGTTCGCCCTCCAACGCGTCGGCCCGGCCGCGCTGGGTGACGGACACGGCGCGGTACCGGGCGGCGGCCACGAGGGCGAGGACGGCGAGCACGCCGGTAGCCGTTGCGTACCACTGAGTCATCGTCACGCGGCGAATTCTAGGGCGATGATCCTACGAAGGTGTGAACGGATCTCGCCATGTGACCGGATCTCGTCAATATCGAGTCAATACGCCCTCATCCAGGTGCCGTTCGGACGCGATCCCGCTGCTCCGACGAGCCCTCCGATCGTTCGTCCAGGGCATTCCGGCCCCTCCGGCGGGACGGGTGACGGCCGGTGCGGGTCCCGGATGTGTGGGGCTGGTGTGGACCATGTTGTTGAACGGACGACATTCGGTGCAGCCGAACCAGTGCGCCGGCCGTCACGGAACGGGTGGCAGCTCCAGCTCGACGGCCGTGACGTCGGCGGCGATCCGCACCGGCGCCAGGTGCCCGGCCCGGGCCGCGGTCAGGCCGCCGTCGGCCGGGTCCAGGGTCAGGTACAGGCGGGTCGCGAACAGCTCGGTGTCCAGCTCGGCCGGCAGCCGGCTGGTCCGGGTCAGCGTGGCGGCCGGGTCGTGACCGTCCGTCGCGTACGCCCGCAGACCGCTGCGCAGCTCGCACATCACCGCGGTCGCCTCGGCGTTGTGACCCTGCACGTCGCCGATCACCAGCCCGATCCGGCCGTCCGGGAGCTTCAGCAGGTCGTACCGGTCGCCGCCGATCCGCATGCCCCCGGTGCTCGGCAGGTAGCGGGCGGCGCAGGCGATCCCGGGCAGCCGGGGCGGGGTGCGCGGCAGCATCGCGCGCTGCAGCTCGCCGGCCCGGTGGTGATGGGTGTCGTACAGCCGGGCCCGCTCCAGGGACTGCGCGAGGAGGTCGGCGAAGGCCGAGTAGAGGGTGCGGTCCTCGCGGCTGAAGGCGTGCTCGGCGGCGAAGGTGATCAGGCAGGAGCCGACCTGCCGGGGCAGCACCGCCCAGGACGGCCGGGGCGTCCGTACTCCTCCGTTTCCCGTCCGGCTCGCTGAACAGCGGGGCAGGGCGGGCCGGCGAGTGCCGCATCACCCCGTCGGACAGGCCCGCCGGCCGGTTCAGCTCGGCGCGGCGCGAACCGCCGTACCCGGTGTGCGAGACCGGCAGCAGCCGGCCCTCGTCCACCAGGTCCAGCACGGTGCTCGCGGCGCCGAAGGCCGGGCGGGTGCGACATCGGTGACGGCGGCGGTGACGTCCCGTACGGTCACCGCGCGGGACGGCACCCGGGTCGGCGACAGCAGTCGTCCGCCGCGGCGTCAGCCGGCGGGTTCGCCGCCCAGACGGCGACGCCTGCGCCTACCTCCCATGTCGTCCGCCGGCCGGCTCTCCGTCCATGCGGCTCGACGGTGGTCGGTTCCGCTCATGTCTTGTGCGCGTTCGCCGGGGGCGGCCCGGTGTGTGCGAGAAGTCGGCGGGTCCGACTTCTCGCGCGCGCCGCTGGTGGGCGTCGGCCGCGTGGGAGGTCGGTTCCGTCGGGGCGGCCCGGTGTGTGCGTGAGAAGTCGATGGGGCCGACTTCTCGTGCGTGCTTGTTCGCCGGCTGGGTGGGAGGTCGATTCTGCTGGCCTCTGGGGCCGGCTGCCTACTCCGCGTTGGGCCACGTCCGGAGGCCCGTGGTGAGGGTGGTGATGAGGCGGGCGTGGGTGGTGGCGAGGTCTTCGGAGAGTTGGAAGGCCCCGGCGATGGTGAGGGCGGCGAAGCCGTGGGCGAGGGAGCGGACGGTGCGGGCGGCGTGGATCACCTCGGGGCCGTCGAGGCCGTACCCGCGGAGGACGGCGACGATGACGCCGACGAGGCGGGTGGCCGCGCGGGTGAGGTCGTCGTCGGGTTGGGGGGCCTGGGGGAGGGCGGTGTAGCGGTGCGGGTGTTCGGTGGCGTAGGCCTGGTAGGCGCACAGGACGGCGGTGATCGCGTCGTCCCCGCTGCGGCCGACCGCGGCCTCCGCGAGCCGGTCGGCGAGCTCCCCGGTGACCCGGACGGCGATGAGCCTGCGCAGTTCGGCGAGGCCGCCGCTGACGTGCTTGTACAGCGAGGGGGCGGCGACTCCCGCGCGGGCGGCGACGGAGGCGAGGGCGAGGGCTTCGGCGCCCTGGTCGTCGATGAGGGCGAGGGCGTGGTCGACGACCTGGTCGGGGGTCAGTCCTACGCGTGGCATGGCGTCCGGTTCTCCGTGAAGCGTGAAGCGTGAAGCGTGCGGGCGGGTTCAGGCGGGTTCAGGCGGGTTCAGGCGAGTTCGGCGAGGAAGGGCAGCAGGGCGTCGGCGACGGCCTGCGGGTTGTCGGCCATCGGGTAGTGCCCGGACCCCTCGATCATCACCTTCCGTGCGCCGAGCTTCTCGGCCTGGAGGTCGGCGACGGCCTCCGGCTCGGGGAAGTCGGGGTCCTTGCTGCCCATCAGCACGAGGGCGGGGCAGCGGACGGCCGCGCTCCAGCCGATCGGTGCGGAGTCGCCGGTGACCTGGCCGCGGGTGGCGGACTTGCGGCCGGGGGTGCGCAGGGCTGCGACCAGCCCGTCCACGTAGCCGTCGAGGTCGGCGGGCCGGGGGCCGGGGAAGGCCATCTTGCGCAGGTAGTAGCCCCAGACGCCCGGCCACTGGACCATCGCGGCACCCATGACGACCATGACGCCCTTCATGAGGACGTTCGCCCGGTGCTCGACGAAGGCGTCGATGAGCGCGATCCCGGCGACCCGCCGGGGTGCGTCGCCGGCGAGCTTGACGACCGTCGCCCCGGTGTAGGACTGCCCGACCAGGACCGCCCGCTCGATGCCGAGGTGGTCGAGCAGGGCGAGGACGTCGATGGCGACGGCGGACGGGCTGTAGTCGTCCCAGGCGATCGAGGACTCGCCGAAGCCGCGCGGGTCCATGGTGATGACCCGGCGTCCGGCCGCGGTGAGCAGCGGGTGCAGGTGCCGGTAGGCGCGGCGGGAGTCGAGCATCCCGGGGAGCAGGACGACGGGGAGGCCGTCGCCCTGCCGGGTGTCGTCGTACGCGAGCCGGCCGCCGGGGACGTCGAGGTACTGGGTGCGCGGGGTGATGGTGCCGTTCATGGTGGGCCTCCACGGGCTCGCTCGCTCCTGCCGATAGCCATAAAGCTACGGCTAATAGCCTTAGCCGTCAAGGGCTCGCCCGGGCCGCCGAAGCCCCCCGCTCAGACCCCGTCGACCTTGAACGGGTCGTGCTCGCTGAGCAGCTTCTCCAGTCGGGCCTGGTCGACCCGGGCGACGGTGTCCGACGACTCCTGCCGGTCCCGGACCACCTTGGCCAGCGTGAACGAGGAGGTGACGGTGTAGAGGAGGCCGATCCCGAGGAAGGCCCGGGTCCATCCCCCGACCGGCAGGTAGGCGATCCCGGCGGCGAGGGCCGTGGCGGAGAGGGCGAAGGAGAGGACGGCCTGGACGTAGTACGCGGCCGTGGTCCGTGACTGCATCGGTGCGCTCATGGCGCCAGGATGCGGCGGGCCGGCCGGGTCGCACATGAGTAGGAGTACTCAGATGAACCAGGCGGCTGAGCGGTCGTTCGTTGACGTCCGATCACCTGCTCCCCCGCCGTCGCGGATGGATGGCTTGGAATCAGGGCCTCCTAGGATTAACGTTTGATAACGCAGCGCGGTCGTCAATGCCGTACCCAGACGGCACCGTGCGCCGTCGCCTAATCCCGCCGGCCGGCCTCCGGGCAGGTCAGGGAGCCGGGGAACCACGTTCCTTGGGGTGAATCGGCGGGGCTCCGGCCCGGCCGTAGGAGACCTTCCTGCTCCGAACCCGTCAGCTAACCCGGTAGGCGCGAGGGAAGGAAAGGAGCGCGCCTCCGTGGCGTCGACGCACACCCCGGCACACCCGGCCGGCCCCGCAGCCGGTACCCAGCTCCTCGACCACCCCGGCCCGAACGGCTCCGAGCCCCGCGACGCCGGGCCCGCCGACCCGTTCGTCCCGGAGACCGAGGCCAACCGCCACCGGATGCCGCGTCAGGCCCGTGGGGCCTCCCCGCTGCTCGGCGTCACCGCCGTCGCCGCCACCCTGGGCGCCACCGGCTTCGCCTCCGCGACCCCGGCCGCCGCACCCGCCGTCGAGGCTCCGGACGAGACCCCGGTCGCCCTTGCCGCCGACCCCGGCCTCGCGCTCGCCGCCCGCATCCAGCAGCAGGCCGACAGCCAGCGCACCGCCGCCGAGGAGAGCGCCCGGGTGCAGGCCGCCCAGGAGGCGGCGGCCAAGGCCGCCGCCAAGGAGGCCGAGGCCAAGCACGCCGCCGAGGAGGCCGAGCGGGCCAAGGCCGCCGCCCTCACCCTGCCGGTGAAGGACTACAGCCTCTCCGCCCACTACGGCCAGAGCGCCCGCTACTGGGCCCATCTGCACACCGGCCTGGACTTCGCCGCCGACACCGGCACCCCGGTCCACGCGGTCGGCCAGGGCACCATCACCTCGGCCGGCTGGTCCGGCGCGTACGGCTACCGGATCGTCGAGACCCTGCCCGACGGCACCGAGATCTGGTACTGCCACCTGTCCTCGATCATCCAGGGCTCCGGCCAGGTCACCTCCGGCCAGCAGATCGGCAAGGTCGGCGCGACCGGCAACGTCACCGGCCCGCACCTGCACCTGGAGGTCCGCCCCGGCGGCGGTGCCCCGGTCGACCCGGAGACCTGGCTCCAGCAGCACGGCCTCAACCCGTAACGGCCCCGAGAACCCGTACAACGGCCCCGAAAACCCGTAACGGGAAAGCCCCGGGCACCGCCCGGGGCTTCTCCACGTCTCACACCGGCATGTCTCACTCCGGCACGTCTCACTCCGCCGGCAGCTGCGCCAGGTACGCGTCGATCTCCTCCGCCCCCGGCTCCGGCGCGAGCTCCGGGAACTCCTCCACCAGCAGCCGCGGCAGCCCGGCCACCGTCCACTCGCCGAGCAGGTCGAGCGCCACCTCGGCCGCCGCCGCCTCGAACTCCTCGAAACCCCCGGCCAGTTCGTCCGGCATCGGCCGCCCCAGCGCGGTCAGCTCGGCCAGGTTGCGGTAGCTGCGCCGCATCAGGCCCTGTTCCAGCAGTCGCCGCGCGCCGTCGGTGGCCATGCCGACCGACAGCACCCGGCCCGGCCCCCAGCCCTGCTCGTCCGGCTCGTCCAGCCAGCCGGTCGGCACCAGCGCCTCGTACCCGGCCAGCCGCTCCTCCTCGCCGAGACCGGCGAAGCCGGTCAGCCAGTCCCGGACGGCGGCGAGGTCCGTCACGTCCACGTCGTGCGCGTGCAGCAGCACCGCGTACAGCCGGGGCCAGGTCACCAGGTCGGCGCGGCGCAGCAGCCCCGCCGCGACCTCGCCCTGCCACTCGGCCTCGGCGTGCAGCCGCTCCTGGCGCTTGGCGTTGAGCCGCTTCGCCGCCCGCTGGTGGTCGACCAGCAGCCGTACGGCGTCGCCGTACGCGAGCGGGTCCTCCTCCGGCGCGGGTTGGACGTAGAGGTGGAGCCGTTCGTACAGCAGGTGTTCCACCGCGTTGGAGGTCAGTTCGGGCCAGCCGTCGTGCATCCTGCCCTCGCCCAGCTCCAGCAGCGCCAGCACCGTGCGCAGCGGCCGCTCGGCCACCGGCGCGCGGTCCTGCCCGGCCGCCCAGGCGAGCAGCTCGGCGGCCCTGGTGCGCGGGGCGAGTCGCAGGTCTTCGTCGTTCATGTTCCGAACGGTAGCCGCCGGACGGGGGGTAGGGTCGGCAGCCATGGTCCCCGTACGCCTCACCGGCCCCAGGCTCGCCATCCGCGAGTACCACCACACCCCGGAGGAGCTGGACGCGCTGCACGCGCTGTACGGCGATCCGGAGGTGACCCGCTACCTCCCCTTCGAACCGCGCGACCGCGAGACCTGCGCCGACCAGATCGAGCTCTACCTGGAGGAGGCGATGGCCGAGGAGCGGGACACCTACCGGCTCGCCGTCGTCCGCCGCGAGGACGCCGAGGACCCGGAGGACGCGCTGCCGATCGCGCACGCCAGCCTCACCCTCGGCAAGTACCGTTCCGCGTACCTCGGTTACGTGCTGAGCCGCCCGGTGTGGGGCCGCGGCTACGCGGGCGAGATCGCCGGACTGCTCTGCGAGCTCTCCTTCGACCGGCTCGGCCTGCACCGGCTGGTCGCCCGGGTCGACGTGGACAACACCGCCTCGGCCAAGGTGCTCACCAAGCTCGGCTTCCAGCTGGAGGGGCGGGCCCGGCACGACCTGTACAAGGGCGGCGTCTGGTCCGACTCGTACCAGTACTCGCTGCTCGCCGACGAGTGGACCGGGCCGATCGCCGCACCCCAGGGGGGTTAACCCCACCCCGGATCCGCCGGGTCCCCGGATGTCTCGCACGCCGCCGCCCGGCCAGACTGGAACCGTCAACGAGTACGGAAGACCGCGACGACGAGGGGCCGGGGGCCGGGAGATGAGCAACAGCACGCTGGGGCAGGAGTGGGACGCCCCGGACGGTTACGGCGCCGGCGGCACGCGCCCGGCCCGGGCCCGCCGCACCGAGCAGCCGCCGGGCTTCTGGCGGGCGCCGTTCTCCGGGCACTACTACCGCGAGGTCGGCTACGCGCTCACCGGCCTGCCGGCGGCGATCGTCGGGTTCACCGTCGCGATCACCCTGCTCTGCCTCGGCCTCGGCACCTTCGCCACCGTCCTCGGCCTGCCGGTGCTGGCCGGACTGACCACCGCCGCCCGCAGTCTGGGCCGGGCGGAGCGGGCCCGGGTGCGCGAGATGCTCGCCCTGGACGTGCCCGGCCCGGCGCCGGTGCGCCAGGTGCGCCCTGGCAACTGGGGCGCGATCACCGCGCGGCTGGCCGACACGGCGGGCTGGAAGGCCGCGCTGTACCAGGTGGTGATGTTCCCCTGGGCGGTGTTCAGCTTCTGCCTGACCCTGACGTTCCTGCTGCTCGGCTGGGCGATGGCGCTCTACCCGCTCTACCACTGGGTCTTCCCGCGCTACACCCCCTGGCGCGGCTACCAGCTGTTCGACTTCACCGACAGCCACCACGTCCGGCACGCCTACTACGTCGAGGGCACCTGGCAGATCGCCGCGTTCTCGGTGGCCGGGGTGCTGCTGATCTTCCTCACCGCGCGGCTGGTCCGCGGCCTGACCGACGTCAACCGGGCCGCCGCCCAGCGGCTGCTCGGCGGCTGAGCCCGGCCCGGGCCCACCCGCGCCCCCTCGCTCCACCCCGCCCCGCCCCGCCCGCGCTCCGGGTGCGGGCGGGGCGGTCCCGTGTTCGGATGGCCGGGTGATCACCGCCCCGGCCCCGGACCGCGCCCAGGACGCCGCCCCGGACCGCGCCGCTGATCCCGCCCCCGAGCCGGACGTCCTGGTCACCTCCCGTCCGTTGGACGAGTACTGCGCCCTGTTCGGCCTCACCCGCGCCCGGCTGGCCGCCCTGCCCGGCCCGCTGCTGGACTGCCCCGGCGGCGCCGCGGGCCTGGCCGCCGAGGCGCGCGAGCTGGGCTGCCGGGTGA
Organism: Kitasatospora sp. NPDC001683; assembly: GCF_053596495.1. Lineage (NCBI taxonomy): Bacteria > Bacillati > Actinomycetota > Actinomycetes > Kitasatosporales > Streptomycetaceae > Kitasatospora > Kitasatospora sp. NPDC001683. The sequence goes on along the minus strand of NZ_JBSFGK010000022.1, from coordinate 23,655 downwards.
TCGCCGCCGACCCGGCGTACGCGCTGCCGCCGCCCGAGGTCGCCGCCCGGGCGCTGGCCGCCAGGGCGGCGATGGCCGTCGCGATGGCCGCCCGCCCCGAGCTGTACCCGGCGCCGCGTCCGTGCCGCCCGAACCGTCCGGAGCGCTACCTGCGCAGCTGGGACCGCGCCCGCCGGCTGTTCGCCGAGGACTCGCTCGCCCACCCGCAGCGCTACGTGGCCGCCGCGCTGCCCCGGCTCCCGTTCGCGGACGGCGCCTTCGCCCTCACCCTGAGCGGATACCTCCTCTTCGCCTATCCCGAACTGTTCGGCCCGGAGCACCAGTTGGCCGCCCTGGCCGAGCTGGTCCGGGTGACGGCCGCGGACGGGGAGGTGCGGGTCCAGCCGCTGCACGACGGCCGCGGCCGTCGCTGAGGCCACCTCGACCGGCTGCGGCCGTCCGCGGCCACCTCGACCGGCTGCGGCACGCGCTGGGCGAGCGCCGGATAGCCAGCGAGGTTCGCCGGGTGCCGCGTGGGGACGGCCGCACCCGGCGGGTCCTGGTGCTGCGGTCCGCCGAGCGCCGAGCGCCGCCCGCGCCGCCCGCTGCCGCCGAGCGCGATGTAATGGTCACTAGGCAGGTGTGGTCCTATACTCATTCCCATGAGCGAGACCACGATCCGGCCCGCCCAAGCGGCCGACGCCGACCGGCTCACCGCACTGATCCAGGCCTCCAGCGCCTACCGCGGCGCCTACTTCGCGATGATCGACGGCTACGTCGTGGAGCCCGACTACCTCCGACGCCACGAGGTCCGGATGGCCGTGGACCGCGCCGACGACCGGCTGCTCGGCTTCTACGCGCTGATCCACGAACCGGCCGAACTGGACCTGATGTTCGTCGCCGACGAAGCCCAAGGACTGGGCATCGGGCGGGCGTTGATCACGGACATGCTCGACCGCGCCCGGACGGCCGGGATCGCGACCGTCAAGGTCGTCTCGCACCCGCCCGCCGAGGGCTTCTACCTGCAGGTCGGCGCCGAGCGCACCGGCACCCGTCCGCCACAGCCCAAGACCCCCTGGGAGCAGCCCGAACTGCGCTTCACCGTCTAGGGTCCCGGCGGCTGCTGGGGGTCCGACTGCGGGGAGCCGGCCGGCGCGGAGTTCGCCGGCTCGGCGGCGGTCGGCTGCGCCGGGACGAAGGCCGTCGGTTGCAGCCGGGACAGGATCTTCTCCGCCAGCCAGCTGCGGTCCGAGCCGTACGGAATGCCCTGCGGGTCGACCAGCTGCGCCGCCACCGCGTCCCGCAGCCGTTGCGCCTCGGTGCCGGCCAGCCGGGAGAGCAGGCCCCGGGCGGCCAGCAGCGCGTGATACTGCTCGAAGCCGGAGCGCGGGTGCTCGATCGCGTCCAGCACGCTCGGCAGGTCCGCCAGCGACGGGTCGCCCTGCATCAGTGCGAGCGCCTGGATCCGGCGGCCCTCCGAGCCGTCCGCGAAGAGGTCCCGGACCTGGTCGGCGGTCAGCGCCGAGCGCTTCGCGGTCGAGCGGACCTCCGCGACCACGCCCTCCGGCCCGGCCGGGGAGCCCGCGGCGGGCGGCAACTGCGCGGCCAGCGCGGCGGGTTGCCCGGCACTGCCGCCGAGCAGCCCGAGCTGCTGCATCGCGCGCACCCGCAGGTCGTCGGCGCCCACCTTGTCGCCGTGCCGGTCGCGGTCCTGCCCGGCCAGGAAGAGGTCCAGCGCCTCGTCCGTCTCGGTCAGCACCCGCGGCAGCGCCAGCCTGGTGACCAGCCAGCCGGCCAGGAAGCCGAGGACCAGGAAGTACAGCACCAGCGCGGCCCCGAACGGCACTGCGGAGTCGTCCCCGCCGAGCGCGGGCGCCAGCGCCGTACCGAGCTGGTGCAGCCGCTCGCCGAGCGAGCCGAGCTGGGTCAGCCCGACGCCCAGCAGCACCTTGGTCAGCCAGTCGGAGACCTGCTCCAGGTTGGTGTTCGGCGCGTACGAGCCCTGCGGCTCGCCGGCGCCGCTCCGCACCCGGGGCACCCCGAACAGGAAGCCCAGCGCGCCGCCGAGCACCGTCGAGGCCCCGGCCACCACCAGTCCGCCGCCGAGCGCCTGCCAGGCGTGCGCCCGGCCGAGCGCGAACAGCAGCAGCCCGAGCAGGCCGGTACCGCCCAGCACTCCGGCCGCCGTCCACTGCGCCCTCCGCAGCGCCGACGTGCCGACCCGTCGTCGTGCCCTCGTCATCGCCCACCCCCTGTGCCCGCGGCCGCTCCGCCCCATCGTCCCTGTGGTGGGGCCGCGGCGACTCTAGCGCCGCGGCCCCACCACGGGAACGCACCGGGGGCTCCGCCGCTACGACGCGGTCGGCGGCCGGTCTCGACTCCGGAAACGCAGACGGCCCGCAGGCTGCTCCTCGGCGCCGGCCCGTGCACTGGCCTGGCGCCCGAGGCACCGGGGATGTACCGGTGAGCCTGCGGGCCGGGTGACTGCTGTGGATTTCGCCTGCCGGAGGCCTGGGGCCTCACCCTGCGCAGGCAGGGGCGGCTCTAGCGAGCAGCCACCTCACGCATCCTGATGGTACTCAATTCAGGATCACCTCCTTTCAGTGTGCAGCCACTGTAGGCAGGCTCCTGGCGGGAGGGCAACGGATTATTCGCGGGCTCCGCTCAGGCGCCCTTCACCTGGGCCTTGAACTTGGAGAAGTCGATCACGTTGTCGGCCGGCGGGGCCTGGACGGTGAGCGGCTTGTCGAAGTCGGAGAAGTTGATCGTGGTGTTGCCGTCCTTGGCCGAGACCGTCTCGACCTGCACCAGGTAGGGCTTGCCCTCGGTGGCGATCTGGAGGGTCGACTGCTCGCCCGAGCTGTCGGTGACCTTGAGGCTGAAGGTCTTCACGCCGTTGACGTTGCCCGCGACGCCCTTCTCCGCCTTGTCGGTCTTGCCGTCGACGATCTGCTTGCTGAAGTCGCTGAGGCTGCAGAAGCTGGTCATCATCTTCATCTGCGGGTCGCTGTCGAACCCGGTCAGGTAGCGCCCCTTGAGGAGCTCGGCGACCTGGGCGCCGTTCTTGTCCCCGGTCTGGCCCGCCATGGCGGCCAAGAAGGTGGGGTCCCCCTTCAGGTAGGAGGCCTTGCCGTCTCCGATGATGTCGATCTTGCCCATGCCCGGCAGGGTCACGGTGCCCAGGCACTGGCCCTTCTTGTCCATGGACAGGTCCATCTCCATCTTGCCGTCCGCGTCGGCCATGGTCCCGGAGATCCTGAGGGCGGTGGCGCCCGCCAGGGCGTCCTTGGCCTTCTGCTCGAGCTCCTGGGCGCTCAGCTTGTCGGTGTCGAGCTTCGCCACGGTCGGGGTCGGCGTGGCGGTCGGAGTCGCGGCAGCGGCGGCGGTGGTCGCGGGCGCGGCGGCCTTGTCCGAGTCCTTGTTGTCACCGCAGGCGGCCGTGCCGGCCCCCAGGAGGAGGCAGATCGCGGCAGTGCTCACCAGGCGCTTCGACAGCATCGAGGTCGTTCCTTATCCAGGGCACGGCCCCCCGCCGTCCCCCACTTGGCTGAAATTTTCCTCAGTATGGGGGAGCCCTACGACAGGAGATCTTGGATTCCGCCCCCGTTACCGCTTCGTGGCGGGACCGTGCTCTGCCCGTACCCGGAAACGCGAAAGGGCCCGGAGGAAGAATCCTCCGGGCCCTTCGGCTACTGAGTAGCGGGGACAGGATTTGAACCTGCGACCTCTGGGTTATGAGCCCAGCGAGCTACCGAGCTGCTCCACCCCGCGTCGGTGAACACAACAATACGTGGAAGTCGCCGAGATGGGAAATCGGTTCTTCGAGCCGGCCCCGGGCTACCCCCGTACGGGACGCCGTGCGCGCCGCCCGGCATGCCGCGCGGCGCGGGATCTGGCCCAGAGCGCGAAGCAGACCAGCGCCACGAAGCAGGGCACCATCAGCACCCCGTAGACCACCAGGAACCCGTCCGTCCCCAGGTCGGCGGCGGCGTTCCAGGTGCCGTGCAGCACCATCGCCGTCAGCAGCCCGGCGGGTGCGGCCAGCCGGGCCAGCCAGCGCCGGCCGGTGGTCAGGGTGACGGCCAGGCCGATCCCGGTGAGGGCGGTGAACAGCGGGTGGGCGAAGGGGGAGAGCAGGGCGCGCAGCACGAAGGTCTGCACGGTGCTGTCGAAGTCGCGCAGGCTGGGCGGATCGCCCAGGCCGATGCTGTCCAGCCGGTTGCGCTGGTCGGTGGTGAAGGCCCGGCCCAGGTAGAGGGCGTTCTCGGTGAAGGCGAAGCCGCAGGCCGTCATCCCGCCGAGGACCACTCCTGCGGCCAGGGTGCGCGGTCGGGAGCGGCGGTGCGGGGTGCCGGGGGAGGGCGGGGCCGGGCACAGGTAGGGCAACGGGCGCAGGTACGGCCGGCCCCGGGCGTGCGGTCCGGCCGGGCGGCGCAGGGACGGGCGGGGGCGCCGGGGCGCGGGCGACCGGTGCAGCAGCGGCGCGCAGGGGCGCCCGGAGCGGCGGCCGTGGCAGCGCAGCCGCTGGCCGAGCGGCAGGAGCAGCACCAGGAGGGCGGTGGCCTTGGCGCTCTCCTCGATCACCGGGGTGGCGATCCCGGCCCCGAGCAGTCCGCCGAGGGCGCCCTGGTGGGCGGTCAGGTAGTCGGCGGTCCAGTTGTTGGCGAGGATCGCGACCGTGGTGGCGGCGCAGGCGCCCCAGCCCAGGCAGAACACCGTGTGCCGCAGCGGCACCCGGGCGGTCAGGTTGAGCCAGGCCAGGCCGCCCAGCACGAAGGGCAGCGGCACCATCGCCAGGCCCAGGCCGACCAGCAGTCCGACGGTGCCGGTCTGCCGCTGGACCAGGTGCAGGATCAGCACCCCGCAGCCGATCAGGACCAGCACGGCGGTCGCGGTGACCGAGGAGAGCGCCATCGAGCGGCTGCGGAGCGGTGGCGCCGCAGGCGGTGGCCCGTCCGGACCGGGTGCCGAGGTGGCCGCGGGCTGCGGTGGCGCTCCGCCGGGCCGGGGCAGCAGCCGGTGGGCCCGGCGCTCGCGGGGCCCCGGGATGGTCCGGGTGTCACCGGTGCGCGGGGCCGTCCCCGGTGCGTCGGCGGCGGTGCGGACGGTCGTCCGCCCCAGCGAGACGCCCCGGCCGCCGCCCGACGGGCTGCCCATGCGGCACAGGGTAGGCCACGGCGGCGGCCCGTCGGGAGGAGTCGGGACGAATCGTTCGTCCCGGCCCCGACCGGCCGGTCAGCCCGCCGGGGCCCGTTCGAACGGCTGCCGACGGTTCAGCGGCGGCGGAACAGCAGGTCGTGCACCACGTGGCCCTTGGCGATCCCGGCCCGCTCGAACTTGGTGACCGGCCGCCAGTCCGGCCGGGGCGCGTAGCCGGGGATGCTGCCGTCCGGGTGGTCCGCGGGCTCCAGCCAGCCGGTCCCGTCACCCTCGGGGTGCAGGTTCTCCAGCTCCGGCGAGGCGGACAGCACGTCCAGCATCTGCTCCGCGTACGGCTCCCAGTCGGTCGCGCAGTGCACCAGGGCGCCCGGGGCGAGCCGGGGCAGTACGAGATCGAGGAAGGACGCCTGGACCAGTCGGCGCTTGTGGTGCTTGGGCTTCGGCCACGGATCGGCGAAGTAGACCCGCAGACCGGCCAGCGAGGCGTCCGGCAGCATGTCGCGCAGCAGGATGACGGCGTCGCCGGCGGCCAGCCGGACGTTCTGCGAACCGTCCCGCTCCAGCATGCCGAGCAGGTTGCCGTGGCCGGGGGTGTGCACGTCGGCGGCGAGGATGCCCATCGACGGGTCGGCGGCGGCCATCGCGGCCGTGGTCTCGCCCATGCCGAAGCCGATCTCCAGGGTGACCGGCAGGCCGCCGAACAGCTCCCGCAGGTCGAGCGGGGTGCCGTCGATCGGGACGCCGTACGTCTCCCAGCTCCGGTCCAGGGCGCTCGCCTGGGCGTTGGTCATCCGGCCCCGGCGCGGCTGGAAGCTGCGGATGCGCCGCTCCCGGTGCTGTTCCTCGGTGGCCTTGTGCGGGTACATCGGCGCGGGGTAGGCGGCCGGCGCCGCGGACAGCCGGGCGGACGGCGATTGCTGGGGGATCGGGGCGGTGGCAGTCACAATCACCCGAGTCTACGGGGCTTCGGGGGCCGTTCCGCAGGGCCTGTGACAGGACTCATCCGCCGGCCTCCAGGGCGGCCAGGGCCCGGCGGGCGACCTCGCGGCCGATCGGCAGCGAGGCCGTCGCGGCGGGGGAGGGGGCGTTCAGCACGTGCACCGTGCGGCGCGGGGAGCGCGGGTCCTCCGGGTCGAAGCCCGCGAAGGCGAAGTCGTCCAGCAGCGAGCCGTCCCGGGCCACCGCCTGCGCCCGCACCCCGGCGGCGGCCGGCACCAGGTCCGCGGCGGTCACGGCGGGCAGCAGCCGTTGGACGGCGGTGGTGAACGCCCGCTTGGACAGCGAACGGTGCAACTCGCCCACCTCGTACCGCCAGTGCCGCCGGAGGATCCGCCAGGTGCCGGGGAAGGCCAGGGTCTCGGCCAGGTCGCGCGGGCGGACGGTGCGCCGGTCGTACCCCTCGCGGGCCAGGGCGGGCACCGCGTTCGGGCCGACGTGGACCTCCCCGTGGATGCCCCGGGTCAGGTGCACGCCGAGGAAGGGGAAGGCCGGATCGGGCACCGGGTAGACCAGTCCGCGCACCAGCTCCCGGCGCTTCTCGGCCAGTTCGTAGTACTCACCGCGGAACGGCACGATCCGCACCCCCGGGTCGTCCCCGGCCAGCCGGGCGATCCGGTCGCTGTGCAGCCCGGCGCAGTTCACCAGCACCCGGCAGCGCAGCTCCCCGTCGGCGGTGCCGACCGTCACCCGGTCCCGGCGCCGGACGAGCGTCCGCACCTCGGTACCGGGCCGCAGCTCGGCGCCCGCGTCCCGGGCCAGCCGGGCGTACGTGGTCGCGACGGCCGGGAAGTCGCAGATGCCGGTCGTGGCCACGTGCAGCCCGGCCCGCCCGGCGACCTCCGGCTCGTAGCGGGCGATCCCGGCCCGGTCCAGCTCGGTGACCGGGATGCCGTTCGCCCGCCCCCGCTCGGCCAGCGCCGCCAGCCGGGGCAGCTCGGCGTCGTCGGTCGCCACGATCAGCTTGCCGGTGACCTCGTGCGGGATGCCGTGCTCGCGGCAGAACGCGACCAGCTCGGCGGCGCCCGCGACGGCGAACCGGGCCTTGTACGAGCCGGGGCGGTAGTACACGCCGCTGTGGATCACCCCGCTGTTGCGCCCGGTCTGGTGCGCCGCGAAGCCGTTCTCCTTCTCCAGCACCGCCACCCGCAGGCCGGTCCCGGCCCGTTCCCGGGTCAGGGCGTGGGCCGTGGCCAACCCGACGATCCCGCCGCCGACCACCACGACATCGAACTCGTCCGCCACCCTGTGCTCCTCGTCCGCTGCCCGCCCCTGATGCCGGGCCGACGCGGTCCGCCCGCCCGGCCTGCGTTGCCGATGCTGCCACGGGTCGGGGGCGGTGGCGCCCGTTTCCCGTCGGTTGCCCGGTCCGGGCCGGTGATGCTGTGGCGGGGATCGGTCGCCGGTGACGTCGTGACGCGTGATGCGCGGGGCGGGTGGCGGGCGCGGCCGAGGTTCGCGTGCACCGGTCGGCCCGTCAAGGCTCCGCTGCGCGGCTTCGCGGCCCGCCGCCCGTTCGCCGCGCGGCGCGGCTGGTGCGGGAGCTGCCCGCCGTGGTCCGGCGGGTGGCATGCCGAGGTGGGCGGCAGTGTCCCTGCCGCCCCCCTCGGGTCCGGGGCGGAGCCTCCCCTGGTGGCTCCGTCCCGGGGCTTCGGCCGGTCCCCCCGGTCCGGCCGTCGGTGGTGGCGCCGGGTCCCCCGACCCCGCGCCACCGTCACCCCCCGTCCGGCCGTGGCGATCGCGTGCCGAGTCCCCCGACTCCGCGCGCCACCGCCGTCCCCCGTCCGGCCGGGTCGCGGTGCGCCGGGCCCCCGACCCGGTGCACCGGCCGCTGCTAGACCTCTAGACCTCCCAGGGCCAGCCGGTGTCGGACCCCGCCTCCAGGAGGGGGATCAGCCGGAAGGCCGCGTCGCTCAGGCCGCCGAAGGTGTGCCGGTTGCCGCCGCCGCTGGGGCCGTGGCCCAGGACGTAGCCCGCCAGGTTCCAGGTGTAGACGGGAACGTGGGCCGGGACGGCGGCGAGCGGGTCGCTGCCCCGGTAGCCGAAGCCGGTCTGTTCGTCGGTGACGATCACCACCCGGTCGTGGCCCCGGTAGTGGGTGCGGACGGCTTCGGCGGTGTTGGTGCCGCCGAGGTCGGAGAACCGTTCCAGCACCCGCAGCACCGCCTCCCCGCGGCCGACCTCGATCACCCGGCTGCTGCTGCCGAACTCGACCAGGTCCGCCTCGGCCGCCCGGACCTTCAGCGCGGTGCCGAAGATCGCCGCCGAGTCCGCCCGGTTGAGCTGGGTCTGCGCGCTGGGCCGGTCGAACATCGAGCCGGAGCGGTCGACCAGGATCAGCGTCCGGCCGGGCAGTTCGGGCACGTTGGCGAGCGAGTGGCCGAGCGCCGTCTCCAGCGCGTGCCCCCACCGCAGCGAGGGCGCGTGCCGGTGGGCGGCCAGGTAGCGGAACGGGAACTGGCGCGAGCGCCGTACCTCGCCCGGGTCGGAGATCCGCCGGGCCACCTCGGCCGCGACCTCGTCCGACACCCGGGCCCGGTCGAAGTTGCGCAGGTTCCGGACCAGCGCCATCGGGCCCATGGAGGGGATGACCGCCTCCCAGGCGGCCGCGTCCAGCGGGCCCTGCAGCCAGCCGGCCAGCGCCTCCCAGGTCAGCCCGGCGGCGGCGAGCCGCTGCGCGCCGTCCTCGGCGGTCACGGCCGCCCGGCGCTGCTCGACCGGCAGCGCGAGCAGCTCGCGGTTGGCGGTCAGCAGCGGGAGGGTCGCGGGCGGGACGGCCTCCTCCGGCCGGTGCCGGCGGTCCAGCGCGTACGCGAACAGCGGGCCCTGCCAGGGCTTGTCCGGGTCCGGCGTCGGGTGGGTCAGCTCCAGGACGTCGCCGAAGCGGTAGCCCTTGCCCGCGGTGTCGTACTTGAGCAGCGAGCGGGCGTCGTACAGCCGCCGCACCGCGTCCGCGACGCCGCGCTTGAGCGGCTTGGGCAGCGCCCGGCCGTAGCGCGAGGTCCAGTACGCGAGCAGCTCGCCGGGCTCGTCGGCGCGCCGCAGCACCGCGTCGACGGCCTGCCGGGAGTACCCGTGGGCGCCCGCGGCCAGTCGGGCGCGGGTGAACTCGGCGGCGCCGACCAGCGCGGCGGTGCGCATCTGTGCCCCGTACCGCAGCCAGCGCAGCAGCCCGAGGGTCCACTCCGGCTCGGCGACGGCGAGTTCGCGCACCAGCGCGGTGAAGCGGTCGTCGCGGTCGCCGCCGAGCTCGTAGAAGGTGTCCTGGCCGACCATGTTGGCCACGGCCAGCAGGAACAGCTCGGACTTGCGGTCCCGGACGTAACCGGTGCCGCCCTCGTGGGTGAGGCCGTGCCGCCCGGTCGTGGTCACCGGCGAGCTCGGACTCGCCTTGGCCTTGCGGACGTTGAACCTGGACATGCTGCAGCCCCCCTCGGCGTGCTTGGTCGTCTACGGGAGGGAGGCATGCCGCGGTGAGGATTGCCCGAGATCATGCCGGTCGTTGTCCAACGACCGACGTCGGCGGAGGTGTATGCCTTGTGCTCTTCCGAATTGAGCTAGCGGCCGCACTCGCGCACGGCACGCCCGGGACTTGAACCCGGAACCGCAAGATCCGAAGTAACCCCCGCCTGCGCACCGGGCACCCCGAAGCGCAACTGCCTCCCGAGATCAAAGGTGGCCGCGGTCGATGGAACTCAGCTTCACCGCGCCCCGTGAGGGGCACTCCACAGAAGTAACCGCTGCCGTCGCACCGGGAGGTGCGGAATTCTATTCACGTGTAGGTGTCCAGAGTTCGAGGTCGGCTGAGGTGACGAAGCTGCTCTACCGACTGAGCTACACCGGCCCGAAGCCGATGACGGGACTCGAACCCGCGACCCGCCCATTAACAGTGGAAGTAACCTCTGCCTGCGCACCTGGACGAGAGAGACCTTAGCCAGGCCCCTCCCGCAGGCGCATCTGATTTATCGCCGGCTTCGCGCCGCTCACGCCGGAGCGACGATCACCGCCCGCGCCCGCTCCGTCAACTCCCGTACCCGGCGTTCACCCTGGAACGGCTCCAGTCGGCGCAGCATCTCCACCACGTACTCCCGGCTGCGCTGCGAGGAGATCCGGCCGGCCACCTCGACGGCGCGCTCGCCGGCGGCGACCGCGGCGTCCAGGTTGCCCGCCTCGGCCTCGGCCATCGCCGAGACCACCAGCCGCAGGCCGTGCGAGCGGACGAAGCCCTCGGTGGGCTTGGCCAGCGCCTCGCGGGTGAACTGGCGGACCTTGGAGGGCACTCCGAGGTCGCGGAAGCACTCGGCGGCGTCGGCGGCCAGCCGGTCGTAGGCGTAGAAGTCGATCCACGCCGGATCGGGATCCCCGGCGCGCGCTCGCTCGAGTGCGCTCTCCGCGGCACCGAGCGCCGTCGCACACGCCGCCGCATTGCGGGCCTTGGCCTGGGCGCGTGCCTCCACCAGGTGGAAGAAGCTCATGGTCCGGGCGGTGGCCAGGCTCCGGTTGCGCTCCAGCGCGGCCTGGGCGAGGTCGACGGCCTCCTCGGCGAAGCCCCGGTAGCCGGCCTGCAGGCTCATCGAGGCGAGCACGTACCCGCCGAGCGGTACGTCGGCGGCGGCCCGGGCGAGCCGCAGGGCCTGGATGTAGTAGCGCTGGGCGGCCTCGTGCTGCCCGGTGTCGAAGGCCATCCACCCGGCCAGCCTGGTCAGTTCGGCGGTCGCGCCGAACAGCGCCCGGCCGACCGCGTCGCTGTACGAGGCCAGCAGCAGCGGCGCCGCCTCCACCCGCAGGCACTCCGGCACCATCGACGAACGCCAGTCCCCGCCGCCGTACTTGGAGTCCCAGCGGCGGGCCTCCTGGGCGGCCTCGCGGAGCTTGACGGCGTCCGAGTGGCCGACCCGGTACGAGGAGTTCTCGCTGGGGGAGCGGGGTGCCTCGCGGGCCACCGAGCCGTCCGCCGGGTTGATCAGCCAGCGGGAGACGGGCGTCGCGTACGCGGCGACCGAGAAGGTGCCGGCCAGGCTGTCGCTCCAGCGGCCGCCACCGGGGCCGCGGCGCAGGTCGAGGTCGACCCGGAACAGGTCGGTGGCGGAGCGCACGGCGTCGGCGACGTCGCGCGGGAAGGCCAGGCCGAGTTCGGGCGCCGGGTCGGTGTCGCCCAGGCCGATCTCCTCCAGCGGGACGGGCCGGCCGAGCTTGCCGCCGATCGCGGTGGCGATCAGGTGCGGGACGGGCCCCTGCGGGACCATGCCCTTGCTGACCCAGCGGGCGACCGAGGTCTTGTCGTAGCGCAGCGTCAACCCGCGCTGGGCGCCCAGGTCGTTGACCCGGCGGGCCAGGCCGGCGTTGCTGATCTGGGCGAGGGTCAGGAGCGTGCCGAGCCGTTCGTTCGGTCCTCGTGGGCTGACGGTCATGGTGGCGGCGGCACCTCCTGCGGCCTTGTGCGCGGGGCCCGGGCGGCACCGGGCCGTAGCTGCTGTACCTAGAGTAGTCGGACGCGTTCCGACGGTTAAGAGGCCGCATTCCGGATGGCGGGATCGCGCACCCGGCGCCGCCGCACCCGGCCGTTGCGGCGGTTGGTCCGGACCACCCGGAGCGGTTCGGCCGCGCCGCGCGCCGGAGCGCCGTGCTCCGGTCCCGTGTTCACGTGCGCCCGGCCGTGCCCCCTGGCTCGACCGGCTGCTCGGCGATTCGCTGGTGGTCGTGGGTCGGCCCGCCGTCGAGGACCCGGCGGGCCGGGGGATGCCGCCGCCACAATCCCCGCGGGCGGCGGTGAAGTCCGGGAGGGCATGCGGATGCCCTCCCGGGCGGGGCGACGCCTTTCGGCCATCTCGCGATGCCCATGCCAAGGGCGGCGCCCGGGCGGTCCGGGCCAGGGAGGGGGAGGCCCGGCCCGCCCGAATCCATCCGCGCCGGAGTCCTGTCGAGTCCCGTTCGAGAGGTGCCGCAGCGCCGGCGAAACGGAAACGGAACCGACAACACCGACCCCGGCCGCGTGCGGTGGTGGCACCATGTCTCCTGACGGCGCGCCGGAACGAGGGCACGCCCGGACGCGCGGGCGGGCCGCCCCGGCACCCCACCCGGCCGCCCGCCCGGCGCCGGACGCGCCGCGCGAGTGCAGGTCCTCGTCCGGTGGAGGCGCGATGCGGTGGCTGACGGGCTGGAGCACGGGCACGCCCCGGGCGGGTGCGCCGGCGCACGAAGCCCTCGCCACGGTCGCGCCGATCGCCGCGCGGCCCCTGTGGACCGGCCCCAACCCGCTCTGGGCCGTGGGCGACTGGCGGCCCGAGGAGATCCGCCTGGTCACCCTCCGCCCCGGCGCCCCCGCCGCCGTCAGCACCGGCCCGACCGCCCCCGACCCGGTCGAGGACACCCCCGCCACCACCCGGCTCGCCGTCCTCGGCCACTGCGGAGCCACCGACGCCGAACTCGCCGCCGGCCTCGCCGCCGCCCGCGGCGGCGCCGTCCGCCACCTGACCGCCTGGCCCGGCAGCTACACCGTGGTGCTGCGCACCGGCACCCGCTCCACCCTGCTGCTCACCGACCTCGCGGGCGCCCAGCCCGTCTTCCACACCCCCTGGGCCGGCGGCACCGCGTACGCCACCGCCGCCCTCCCGCTCGCCGACCTGGTCGGCGCCGCACTCGACACCGGCCACCTCGCCGCCCGGCTCGCCTGCCCCGAGTCCCCGGAGGCGCTCGGCACCGGCACGCCGTACCTGGGCGTCCAACGGGTGCCGCCCGGCCACGTGCTCGCCATCCGCGGCGGCCGCCCGTACCTCGACGCCTACGACGAGCCGCCCGGCGCCGAACAGCCGCGCGACGAGGCGCCCGCCATCCGCGAACTCACCCGCGCCCTGCTGGAATCCGTCCGCTCCCGGGTCCGCACCAGCACACCGGCCGCCGGCCCCGCCGGGCGCGCCCGGCTCGGCGTCGACCTCTCCTACGGCACCGCCTCCGCCACCGTCGCCCTGCTCGCCGCCGCCGTGCCGCTGCCACCGGTGCCCCCGGTCGTCGGGACCGCGCCGCTCGCGGTCGGCGCCAGGAACGGCGCCGGTAGCAGCGCCTGGGGCAGGAGCGGGGCCGGGATCAGGAGCGGCGCTGTCAAGGGATCCTGGGTCCGGGAAACCGCCCAGGAACCGTCCGCCCCCGAGCAGTTGGCCGCCGTCACGCTCGGCGAGACCGAGCCGCCCACCACCCTCGCGCTCACCCCCGACACCCCCAGGCTGCGGCACACCGTGCTCGCCCCCGGCCCGGACACCCTCCCGTACGCCGTACTGCGCGCCGACCCCCAGTCCGGACCGCTCACCGACGAACCGGGACCCGAACTCGTCGCCGCCGCCCGCGCCCAGGCCCGCTTCGACGCCGGCGGCACCGACCACCTCACCGGCTACGGCGCCCGCCAGGTCCTGGACGGCCACCCGGCGCGGCTCGCCGACCTCATCCGGACCGGGCGGCCCCGCGAACTCCTGCCCCCGGTCGCGGCACTGGCGGGAGTCGACCGGGCGGCGGCGGGCGTACTCGCCGGCGCGCTGCGCACCCCGCTCACCGTGGTCCGGGCCGCCCACCGGCTCTCCCGGGTCCGCTACGCCGAGGCGCTGGACGAGGCGGCCGCCAAACTGACCGCCCGCCACGTCCCGGACGGCGCGGGCACGGCGGGCGACCGCTCGGCCGTCGACCTCGCCTGGTGCGTCCCCGGCCCGGCCGCCCGCTGGCTCTCCGACGAGGCGCTCTCCTCGGTGGCCCTCCGGCTGCGACTGGCGGCGCGCAAACCGGCGCCCGAGGAACACCCCGGCGCACACCGCGCCCGGCACGCCCTCCACCGCCAGGCGCGCTCCTACCGCACGCTCGTGCACGCCGCCGAACGACCCGGCCAGCGCCTGCACGCACCCTTCTTCGACAACCAGGTGGTCCGCGCCGCCCGGCTGCTCCCCGACGACGTCCGCCTCCAACCCGGCGCCCGGCACGCCCTCCTGCACGCCGTCCTCACCGGCGCTGGCCGCACCGACCTGCCCCCCGACTGGGGCCGCGGCCCCCGCCCCGACCGCACCGCCCCCACCCGGGCCGGCCTGCGCCTCGCCGCCGACGGCCTCGCCGAACTCTTCGACGCCCCCCTCCTCGCCGAAGCCGGCCTCATCGACCTCCCCGCGGTCCGCGCCGGCCTCGCCCACTCCGCCGACCCCACCACCCCCCTCTCCCCGGCCGCCCTCGCCGGCCTCGCCGACCTGGTCTCCACCGAACTCTGGCTCCGCCGCCTCCGCGCCCGCCGCCACGGCGCCTGCTGGACCGGCCTCCCCCACCCCCACCCCCCGGCCCTCACTCCCTGACTGCTCCCAGGCCCGCCACCGGTCGCGCCGGCCCGGCACGCCCGAGCTCGACCCGTCGTCCCTCGCCGCCAAGAGGGACCGTGCCCGGCCGACCGGCCATCTCGCGCCCACCGGTTGCCTACACATCCACGGCCCCGACCGACCTGCGACAGCAGCGGCCGGCCCGATGGCACCGCGGCTCGCAGCGCTCATCCCTCCCGATCGTCCAACCCGGACGGACTCCACCCCATGCTTCGGCCCGGCTGTCCCGAGCCGTCCCGCCGGGTCGGCATGCCCCGCCCCCCTCGTCCGGCGCGGCTGTCCCGAGCCGTCCCGCCGGGCGGGTGATGATGGCGGGGCTGTGAGTCCGCGGTGAGGAGTGTGCGTGGTGGCCGGTGTGAGCCCGGGGCAGGAGGTTCCCGTGGTGCTGTCGGTGCTCGGGCGGCCGCCGTCGGGGCGGCCGCCCGGGGTGCTGGCGGCGTGTGACGGCTCGGACGGGTCGCTGTGGGCGTTGGACCGGGCGATGACGGAGGCGGAGCTGTTCGGGCTGCCGCTGTACGTGCTGGCCGTGGTGAACCCGGCGCCGGCCGGTTACCCGCCGGGGATGGCGGAGCTGGTGCAGGAGAGCGTGGAGACGCTGGTCGAGAGCATGGCGGACGGACTGCGCCGGGCGGTGGCGGCCGTGCTGCGGCAGCGGGTCCGACCGTACGCGGGGGAGCTGTCGCTGCACGTGGTCCTGGGCAACGTGATCGAGGTGCTGCTGGAGGCGTCGACCCGGCAGCACACGCTCGTGGTGGGCACCCGGGGCAACGGGGGCTTCGCCCGGCTGCTGCTGGGTTCGGTGAGCTCGGCGGCGGTGCACCACGCGGCCTGCCCGGTCCTGGTGGTGCCGGCGCCCGCGGAGGGCTGAGTCGGCGGTGTCGGGAATGTACCGAGATGGTTCATCGTTCACCCATCCCGTACATCCGCCCGCGACGCCCCCTGGAGCCCCCCGAACATGAAGGTCGAGATCTGGTCCGACATCGCCTGCCCCTGGTGCTACATCGGCAAGCGCCGCTTCGAGCAGGCCCTGGCGGACTTCCCGGGCAAGGAGGACGTCGAGGTCGTCTACCGCCCGTACCAGCTGGTCCCGGACGCGCCCGCGACGGCGAGCCCGCACCGAGCCTGGCTGGCCGAGCGCTACGGTCCGCAGTCGGTCGCGATGGACGCGCGGGTGGCCGAGCTGGGCCTCACCGAGGGCATCAGGTACGACTTCGACGCCGCCCTGCACGCCAACACCTTCCTGGGCCACCGCCTGCTGCACCTCGCCGAGACCGAGTACGGTGCCGAGGCGCAGGGCCGGCTCAAGGAGGCGCTGCTGAAGGCGCACTTCACCGACGGCGTGGACGTCGGCGACCGCGCCGCGCTGGCCGACGTCGCCGTGGCGGCGGGCCTGGACCGCGAGCGGGTGACCGCCTACCTGGCGGGCGACGAGGGCACCGCCGAGGTCCGCGCCCAGCTGGCCGAGGCCCGTGAGCTGGGCATCAGCGCCGTGCCGACCTTCGTGTTCGAGGGCAAGTGGGCGGTCCAGGGCGGGCAGGAGGCCGAGACCTTCCGCAAGGTGCTGGAGCAGGTCGCCGCCGAGATCGGCGAGCGCCGCCCGGCGCCGGTGCCGGTCGCCCCGGCCGGGGAGGCCTGCGCGGACGGTTCCTGCGCCATCTGAACAGGACCGCAGGATCCGGGGCCCGTTCCCGGGGAGCCGTCAGCGGCCTCCGGAACGGGCCCGTGCCCGAGCCGTGACCAGCGCTACGAGCACCTGAACCGGGCCTGCGCCCAGTCCGCGAGGTTCAGCGCCGACCAGATCCCGTGCACCGGCGTGACCACCAGCCGGATCGACGTCCGCCCGGCCAGCGGCACGTGCACCGGCACCGCGTCGTCCCCGGCGCTGAGGGCCGGGGAGCGCCACAGGGTGGTGCCGTCGCCGCCCTGGACGGTGAAGACCACCGCGCCGGGGCTGAGCGTGGCGTCGTCCACCCCGGCGACCGCGTCGAAGGACGTGCAGCTGCGGTTGAGGTCGATCAGCGTGGTGGCCGGCGCGTGCACGGTGATGGCGTGCGGGTGGTACTCGCCGCCGATCCAGCCGCCGTCGCGCTGCCAGAACCTGTCGCTGCCCTTCTGCCGGATGCTCGGGCCCTCCGGGGGCACCCGGTGGTGGCCGGGTTTGACCACGGGCAGCGTGTCGCCCCAGAAGTCGCTGGGCGCGGGCGGGGTCGGCGGGGTGACGGTCGGCGTCGGCACCGGCGGGACGGTGGGCGTCGGGATGACTGGCACCTCCGGCGTCGGCACCGGCGGGAGGGTCGGCGGGGTCGGGGTCGGGATGACCGGTGCCTCGGTGGTCGACGCGGTGGTCGACGCGGTGGTCGACACGGTGGTCGGCTCCGGAGTCGGCTCGCGCCGCGGGGCCCGGGTGGCCGCCGGGGCCTGGGCCCGGGTCGACTTCGGGGCCGGCTTCGGACTGGGGCTCGCGCTCGGGCTGGCCGCGGGCTGCTCGGGGGCCGGGGCGGCGCTGCTGGGCATCGGGGCCGGCGGAGCGGGCGCGGGCACCACGGGGGCGGGCGAGGCCGGGGCGGAGGCGACCGGGGGAGCGGCCACGGGGAGCTTCGGCTCGGGCGAGCCGGTCAGCGCGTATGCGGCCACCGCGGCGGCCGCCACCGCGACGGCGGTGGCGACCCCGGCCTTGGCGGCGGTCCCCAGGCCCTCGCCGGCCACCGCACCGGCCGCGCTCCCGCCGGAACCACCCGAAGCGCCGGAAGCCCCCGCCGCACCCGAGGCCCCCGCCGCACCGGCCGAACCCGAAGCACCGGCCGTCCCCGCGGCCGTCCCCGAGGACCCGGCCACCGCCGATCCCGCCGCGGCGGCACCGCCGACCGCGGCGGCACCGCCCACCGCGGCCGCGGCGGCGCCGAACCCGCCGACCCCGATCCAGACCAGCACGCCGCCGGGCAGCAGCGCGCGCAGACCGGTGTTGATCTCGGTGAGTTCGAGGCAGGCCGCCGTGCAGCGGTCGCACTCCTTGAGGTGGCGTCCGACCTCCGCCGAGGCCCGCTTGCGCAGCGAGCCGCGCGCGTACGCCCCGAGCCGGTTGGCGTACGCCTCGCAGGTGCTGTCCTGGCTGCCGGAGACGTGTGCCTGGAGGAAACCGGCGGCCAGCCGGTCGCGGGCCCGGTGCGCCTGGACGGCGGTGGCGTTGGCGGTCTTGCCGAGCATCACGGCGACGGTCTTCGGCGACTCCCGCTCGACCTCGGTGTGCCAGAGCACCACCCGGTCGTCCTCGGGCAGCTCGGCGTAGGCCCGCATGACCATCCGCTGGTCGGCCATCGCCATCGCCCAGGCGTCGGCGCCCGGGTCGGCTAGGTCGAAGTCGACCACGGCGGCCGAGCTCTGGGCGAACGCGCCGAAGTCGTCGACGAGTTGTTCGCGCCGCTCGCTGCGGGTCCAGGCGGCTGCGACGTTGCGCACCGCGGTCAGCAGGTAGGCGCGGACGGCGAACTCCGGTCCCTTGCCCGCCTTGAGCGCCTGCAGGGTGCGGGCGAAGACCTCGCCCGCGAGGTCCTCTGCGGTGAAGCTGTCCCGGCAGCAGGTGCGGGCGTAGCGGCGCACCGAGTGGACGTGCCGGAGGTAGATCTCCTCGTACGCGGTGTCGTCGCCGGCCCGGACCCGGGCGGTCAACTCGGCGTCGGAGGGCGGGCGCTCGCCGTCCACCGGGTCGGCGGGGGCGGGTACGGTCGGGCGGGCCGGGCGGCCGTCGCCGACGAACGCCTCGGGGGCGACGCCGCCCCGGCCCGCCGGGGCCTGGCCGGGCACCCGACCGGGCGGCAGCGGGGTGGAGGAGGCGGAGAGCGACTCGCGGCCGGGCCATCCGCCCTGGTCCGGGACGTGCCCGGCACCCGAACCGGCCGCGGCACCCGAACCGGTGGCAGCGCCCGAACCGGTGGCGGGGCCCGGGACTTGGGTGGCGCCGCTACCACCGGGTCCTGCGGCGGATCCCTCGGCCGTACTACCGGAGAGACCCCCGAAGTCGAGGCCGTACCCGTAGTCGTTCTGTTCCTCGGCGCTCACAACGGACCCCAGATTCCACGACAGCCCCCGTAGTGTGGCAGGGCGCGCGGGAGTGCGTAGGTGCACGGTTCCCCGGCGTACGGCGCCGACGGCGCGCGAAGGGCGCGCATCGGGACATTGGCTCCAACCACGGGCAAAGGATGGCATAGCGCAGGGGCGGGTGGTAGCCGGACCGGCCGGTACCCACTCTTCCGAGGGGCCGTCGCGGATGGTTCGCCCAGCGTGCGGCGGTGGGTCGCGCGACGCCCGCACCCGGCGCGCGTGCCCTGTGCGCGCGCCGGTGTCCCGTTCAACTTTCGTGCCCGTCCGGCGCGTCGACCGTGCCTGCCCGACGCGACGGCCGCAGCCCGTTCGCCGCACCGAGGTCCCGTCCGCTGGCCGTCCGCTGTCCGACCGCGGAGGCCGACCGCGAAGGCCGGGGTCGGACACCGGATCAGCGCGCCCGCAGACCGTCCAACAGGATCTGCAGCAGCCGGTCCGACGGCCCCGCGGCCGGTTGACCGTCCGTCTGCGGCCCAATCGCCGTGAACCCGGCCGCCGTCGGCGCCGAGACCGAGGGGCGCGCCGCGTGCACCGGCACCGACGCGGTCAGCACCAGCACCACGTCCGACACCGTGACGCCCGGCCGCAGCTCGCCGGCCGCACCCGCCCGCGCCACCAGGGCCGCCAACAGCTGTAGCAGCAGCCGGGGATCGGCGTCCGCCGACGAGGGATCGACCGCCGCCCCGGACCGAGCCTCCTCGCCGCGCAGGTCGAAGCGGACGGCCGCCGGCGGTTCCGGCGCCCGCTGCTCGGCCACCCGGCCCAGCTCCTCCGCGTACCGGAACGCCTCCGGCGGCAACAGCCGCCCGGCGCCGGTGCTCACGGCCCGGGCGAGGTACCCGGCCAGCGCCTCCCAGGCGCCGTCGCCGCCGTACAGCGACTCCCGCGCCTGCGCGGTCAGCCAGGCCACCTCCTCGGCGGCGATCCGCTGGACCAGCACCTCCTTGCTCGGGAAGCGCCGGTAGACCGTGCCGACCCCGACCCCGGCCCGGCGTGCGACCTCCTCCATCGGAGCGCCGTAGCCGAACTCGCCGAACACCTCCCGGGCGGCCCGCAGCACGCTCTCGAGGTTCCGCCGGGCGTCCACCCGCAACCGGGCCCCGGGTACCGGCGCGGTGGTCTGCGGGGGCTCCGCCCGGTACGGGACGGCCGCGTACGTCATCCCGCCCTGCGGCAGGTCCACCGGGCCCCGCTGCTCCGGCACCACGCCCTGTCCGGCGTGCGGTGCGCCCGCCCGCCCCAACACCTGCTTCTGTTCCATCATCCCAACTCTCCCCCGCAGGCGTCCGAAACCGGACCCTGTCGTCGCCCGCCCCTGCACCCCCCGGTGCAGCTCAGCCCGTCAGAAATGACCAGATGACCCATCGCTCGTGCCGCCCGTCCCGTTCCGGTGACCACGGTCGTGCCGCCGGGCCGCCTTGACGTCCGGCTCGGTGCGTCGGCACCGCCCGGGGCCTCGTCCGGGAACTACCCTTCCCCGGATGACTGTTCCCCAGTCGGGTTCTCGCGCCAATGCTGGAACTGGCCGTAGTGGCCGCTCCACGGTGCGTCGCCGCCGGTTGTCATGGCGGTGGCCGCTCCAGCACACAATCCGACCATAGTTCACGGCTCTTCGAGGCCGAAAGTGCGTCAGAAAGTCGCCCGGCGAGCACAACTGGCCACGGCCGTCACTTCCGTCACAACCAGCCCGGTACGGACTGTGGACAAGACCACCTCCGCCGGTCCTTCATAGGGGGCGTGATGGGGGGACACCCCCCCGGCCGTCGGACGCCCGGGGCCGGGACGAAACGTCACATCGGCAGGAGGTGCACCATCAGGATCCTGATCGCCGGCGGCGGCTGCGCGGGGATGGCCACCGCGCTCCATCTCCAGCGTGGCCTGCGGGAGCGGCTGCGGCGCGGCGAGGTGGAGATCACCGTCGTCGAACCCCACGCCTACTCCACCTACCACCCGCTGCTGGCCGAGGTCGCGGCCGGCTCGATCGACCCGCGGCACGTGGTCGTCCCGCTGCGCCGGGCCCTGCCGGACTGCCGGGTGCTGACCGCCCGGATCACCCGGATCGAACACGCCGCCCGCCGCGCCCTGGCCGACGCCGCGGGCCCCGGCGAGCCCCCGGCGCCGCTCGAACTCCCTTACGACGTCCTGGTGCTGGCCCCCGGCTCGGTCTCCCGGACCGCCCCGGTGCCGGGCCTGGCCGAGCACGGGCTCGGCTTCTCCACCGTCGGTGACGCGGTCCACCTGCGCAACCACGTGCTGGAGCAGCTCGACCTCGCCTCCGCCACCCGCGACCCAGCCCTGCGGCAGTCCGCGCTCACCTTCGTCTTCGTCGGCGCAGGCTACGCGGGCGTCGGCGCGCTCGCCGAACTGGAGGACATGGCCCGCACCGCCGTACGGAGCTACCACAACGTCCGCGCCGAGGACCTGCGCTGGGTGCTGGTCGAGACGACCGACCGGATCCTCGCCGAGGAGTCGCCCGAACTCGCCGAGCACACCCTCGGCCAGCTGCGCGAACGCGGCGTCGACATCCGGCTGCGCACCACCCTGGAGTCCGCCGTCGGCGGGGTGGCCGCGCTCTCCGACGGCAGCCGCTTCGGCGCCCGCACCCTGGTCTGGACAGCGGGCGTCCGGCCCTCCCCGATGCTGCGCGACACCGATCTGCCGCTGGACGCCCTCGGCCGGGTCCGCTGTCTGGCCACC
Source organism: Kitasatospora sp. NPDC001683 (assembly GCF_053596495.1). NCBI lineage: Bacteria > Bacillati > Actinomycetota > Actinomycetes > Kitasatosporales > Streptomycetaceae > Kitasatospora > Kitasatospora sp. NPDC001683. The sequence continues at coordinate 2,383 of NZ_JBSFGK010000022.1, read as the reverse complement.
CTGCAGGCCATCGGCCCGGACGGGCGCGCCCTGCCGGGCGTCTGGGCGGCCGGCGACGGCGCCGCCGTACCCGATCCGCACGCGGACGGCGCCCCCTGCGCGCCCAACGCCCAGCACGCCGTCGCCCAGGCCGAGCTGCTCGCCCGCAACATCGCGGTGGCCCTGGACGGCGGACCGCACGCGCCTGGGCTGGTCGGGTACCGGCCCGGCCCCGCCGCCTGCTCGACCTCGCTCGGCCTGCACCGGGCCGTCGCCCACACCCGGCGCGGCGGGCGGATCACCGGCCGGCGGGCGTGGTGGCTGCACCGGGCGCGGCACCTGCGGCGGCTGCCGAGCGCGGAGCGCCGGGCGCGGGTGCTGATGGACTGGGTGCTGGGCGGGGTGTTCTCCCGCGAGGTGGTTTCCCTGGGGGCGATGGAGCACCCGCGTGCGGTCTTCGAGGACGGTTTCGATTCCGGAGCGGGCCGACCGCCCGGCCCCGGACCGGAAGGGCCCCGGTGAACGCCCCGGTCGGCCGGGGCCGACGGCCGATCCGACGGCCACGCCGGGCGCGCGACTTCCGGAACCGGCCCTCCGCCTGACAGGATCAGCCCGAACTGGTCATTACCCCGTGTGCTGACGTGCGCACAAAAAGTGATGATATGTCTGGAAAACGAGGAAGCGGCCGTCGTTTGAACCTCATGCGCTGGAGCGCCCGGCTCACCGGAGTCCCCTGGCGTGCCGCCCCACCCAACGGGGCCGGCACCGACGAGGGCACGCCCTCCACCGACGGCGTCGTCGTACCCAGCCCCCGCGACCCGACCAGCCCCACCACCACGGTCGAGCTCCTCGAACCGCACAAACCCCAGAACCTGCGCGAGGTCCTCAACCGCATCCCGGCCCCGGTCGCCGTCACCTACGGCCCGCTCCACCAGCTCGGCTACGCCAACCGCGCCTACCGCGAACTCTTCGGCGACCGCCCCACCGGCCTGCCCGCGGGCGAGGCCCTCCCCGAACTCGCCACCATGGGCGTCCTGCCCCTGATGGACCAGGTCATCCGCGGCGGCCGCCCCCGCAGCGTCAAGGCCCGCTGCATCCTCGGCCTCACCGGCAACCGCTACTACAACGTCTCCTGCGTCCCGCTCGGCTCCGGCGAGACCGGAGACACCCCCACCGAGGGCCCGCCCGCCGGAGTCCTGATCTTCGCCGCCGAGGTCACCGACCAGGTCCTCGCCGCCGCCCGCCTGCGCGAAGCCGAACGCCGTCAGCGCGAGGCCGCCGTCACCCTCCAGCGCAGCCTGCTCCCGCAGAAGCTCGACCAGCCCGCCGACCTGCGGGTCGCCGCCACCTACCAGCCGGGCGGCGCCGAGGCCGCGGTCGGCGGCGACTGGTACGACGTCATCGCCATCGCCGGCGGGCGCACCGCACTCGTCATCGGCGACGTCATGGGCCGGGGCCTGCGAGCGGCCGCCGTGATGGGCCAGCTGCGCACCGCCGTGCGCGCCTACGCCCGCCTCGACCTGCCCCCGCACGAGGTGATGTGCCTGCTCGACGGCCTCGCCATGGAGATCGACGCCAACCAGATCGCCACCTGCACCTACGCGGTCTGGGACCCGCAGCACCGCACCCTCTCCTATGCCTCGGCCGGCCACCTCCCCATGCTGCTGCGCTGCCCCGACGGCACCATCCTGCGCAGCGAGGAACAGAACGGCCCCCCGCTCGGTACCGGCGGCGGCCTGCACGTCTCCCACACCCTGCGCCTGCTCCCCGGTACGACCGGCGTCCTCTACACGGACGGCCTGGTCGAGCGCCGCGACGAGGACATCGACCAGGGACTCGACCTGCTGGCCCGCACCCTCACCGGCGCGGTCGGCGCCCCCGAGGTGATCTGCGCCCGGCTGCTGCGGGCGATGGGCGTGACCTCGGAACACGACGACGACGTCGCCGTCCTGGCCTTCCAGCTGCCGACGGAGGAGGGCGCCGAGAATTCGGTTGCGGAGCTTGACTCGGCAAGACCACAGGTCTAGTGTTCTTCGAGTTGCCTGGCAGGGAGCACCGGACACGCGTCGGCGCGGACGGTCCCGGGGCAGCCAATCCCTTGAAACACCACTTCTCGGCTCGTGCCGGTCGTTTCGCGTTCTCGCGTCGCGGCTCGGTGCGTATTCGGTGTGCGCGTTTTATCGGATTGCGGTCGGACTCGGCTGGATTCGCTTTTCGGAGCGGGGATCGGCTAGAGTTTGAAACGTCGGACGGGGCGTCAAGCGTCGGAAGGCAGCAGCGAGTTGGATGACGAAGCCCCGGAAAACGGAGCGGAAAACATCTGATAAGCTGGAAACACGAAAGAACGAAGCGCCCGGAGGGCCCGCTGGAAGGCGGTCCGAAGGAAGCGTCCGTTCCTTGAGAA
>NZ_JBSFGK010000021.1:0-109496 GCF_053596495.1 Kitasatospora sp. NPDC001683 | reverse complement strand
AGCACCCCCGACCCCGGCGAGCCGCTCCAGCTGCGCGTCCAGCGCGGCCTCCGACTTCGCCGAGACGACCCACGGCACCACACCGGGCACCACCGACGGGCCGTCGGCCGAAGAGTCCTCCTCGGAAGCCTCCTCCACCGCCTCCTCGACGATCACGTGCGCGTTCGTCCCGCTGATCCCGAACGACGACACGCCCGCCCGACGCGGCCGCTCGTCCAGCGGCCACTCCCGCGCCTGCGTCAGCAGCCGCACCGCGCCCGCCGACCAGTCCACCCGCGAGGACGGCACGTCCGCGTGCAGTGTCTTGGGCAGCACGCCGGCCCGCAGCGCCTGCACCATCTTGATCACGCCCGCGACCCCGGCCGCCGCCTGGGCGTGGCCGATGTTGGACTTGACCGAGCCCAGCCACAGCGGCCGGCCGTCCTCCCGCCCCTGTCCGTAGGTGGCGAGGAGCGCCTGGGCCTCGATCGGGTCGCCCAGCGGCGTCCCCGTGCCGTGGCCCTCGACGGCGTCGACCTCGGCGGCCGACAGCCCGGCGGCGGCCAGCGCCTGGCGGATCACCCGCTGCTGCGAGGGGCCGCTGGGCGCGGTGAAGCCGTTGGACGCGCCGTCCTGGTTCACCGCCGAACCCCGGACGACCGCGAGAACGTGGTGCCCGTTGCGGCGGGCGTCCGAGAGCCGCTCCAGCACCAGCACGCCGACGCCCTCGGCCCAGCCCGTCCCGTCGGCGCCGTCGGCGAACGCCTTGCAGCGCCCGTCCGAGGCCAGCCCGCCCTGCCGGGAGAATTCCAACAGCGAGCCGGGCGTCGCCATCACGTTGACGCCGCCCGCGACGGCGAGCGTGCACTCGCCGGCCCGCAGCGCCTGGACCGCCCAGTGCAGGGCGACCAGCGAGGACGAGCAGGCGGTGTCGACCGTCACTGAGGGGCCTTCCAGCCCGAGGGTGTAGGAGAGGCGTCCGGAGAGCGCCGAAGCGGCGATGCCGGTGCCGATGTCGCCGGTGGCGTCGGCCAGGGAACGAACCAGCAGGTACGCGTAGTCCTGGCCGTTGGTCCCGAGGAAGACGCCGGTGCGGCTGCCGCGCAAGGCCGTCGGGTCGAGGCCGGCCCGCTCGAACGCCTCCCACGAGATCTCCAGCAGCAGGCGCTGCTGGGGGTCGGTGGAGACGGCCTCGCGCGGCGACATGCCGAAGAAGTCGGCGTCGAAGCCGGACACCGAGTCGAGGAAGCCGCCGCGCCGCGAGACGCGGGTGCCGCGCTCGTCGACATCGGCGCCCGCCAACGCTCCGAGGTCCCAGCCGCGGTCCTCCGGGTAGCCGCCGGTGGCGTCGGTGCCGCCCGCCACGAGCTCCCAGAGGTCCTCGGGAGAGGCGACGCCGCCGGGGTAGCGGCAGCCCATGCCGATGATGGCGACGGGCTCGGCGGCCGCGGCCAGCAGCCGGCGGTTCTGTTTGCGCAGCCGTTCGGTCTCCTTCATCGAGGACCGGAGAGCGGCGACTACCTTGTCATGGGGCGTGGTCATGGCTGGCTGCTCCGTCAGTCCTGGGCGTGGTCGGGGTCGTTGCTCAGGGCGGCCTGCACCAGGTCGTCCAGGTCCATCGCGTCGATGGCGTCGGCCTCCTCGGGATCGCCGTCCGCGGCGCCGTCGGCGAGCCTCAGCAGCGTGTCCAGGACGCCGCTGCGCCGCAGCCGCTCCAGCGGGACGGACTCGACGAGCGCCCGCAGACGGTCGCGCTCGGGGTCGGTGGGCTCCCCGCCGTCGCCCTCGTCGACCAGCAGGCCGCCCAGGTGCGCGGCGAGCTCGGTCGGGCTCGGGTGGTCGAAGACCAGCGTCGGGGACAGCTCGAGGCCGGTCGCGGCGCCGAGCCGGTTGCGCAGCTCGATCGCGCCGAGCGAGTCGAACCCGAGGTCACGGAACGCCCTCTCGGGGCCGACGGCCTCGATGCCGGGCAGTCCGAGCACCTCGGCCGCGCGGCCGCGCACCAGCCCGAGGAGGGCGGCGGAGCGGCGGGCCGGGCTGAGGCCGGCCAGTTCGGTGCGCAGCTCGCGGCCGTCGCCGCCGTCCTCGCCCGGGCCCTGGGCGTCGGCGTAGCCGGGGAGTTCGGCGAGCAGCCGGCTCGGGCGGAGGGCGGTGAAGGCGCGCACGAAGCGCTCCGGGTCGACGTCGGCGACCAAGGTGGTCGGCGCGGTGTCGAGGACGGCGCGGCGCAGCGCGGCGACCGCGACGGCCGGGTCGAGCGGCTTGATGCCGGTGCGGCGGGCCGCCTCGCCGGCCCGGGCGTCCGCGGCCATGCCGCCGCCGGCCCAGGCGCCCCAGGAGAGGGAGGTGGCGGCGAGTCCGTCGGCGCGGCGGCGTTCGGCGAGGGCGTCGAGGACGGCGTTGGCGGCCGCGTAGTTGCCCTGGCCGGGATTGCCGACGGCCGCGGAGGCGGAGGAGAACAGGGCGAAGACGGCGAGGTCGTGGTCCCTGGTCAGCTCGTCGAGCAGGAGCGCCGAGGTGGCCTTGGCGCGGTAGACGTCCTCGAAGCGGTCGGGGGTGAGGCCGTCGATGACGCCGTCGTCGAGGACGCCGGCGGCGTGGACGACGGCGGTGAGCGGGTGCTCGGCGGGCACGCCGGCCAGGACGGCGGCGAGCGCCTCCCGGTCGGCGGCGTCGCAGGCCACGACGGTGACGGCGGTGCCGGCGGCGGCGAGTTCCGCGCGGAGTTCGGCCGCCCCGGGGGCATCCGGACCCCGGCGGCTCAGCAGCATCAGGTGCCGCGCGCCGGCGGCGGCGAGACCGCGGGCGACCTCGGCGCCGAGCGCGCCGGTCCCGCCGGTGATCAGGACGGTGCCGGTCGGCTCCCAGTCCGCCGGATCGCTCACGGAGCCGCCGGACGTGGCGGCCAGGCGCCGGCCGAGGATTCCGGTCGGCCGCACGGCCAGCTGGTCCTCCCCGTCCGGATCGGCGAGGACGGCGGCCAGCAGGGCGGCGGTGCGCCGGTCGAGGCTCGTCGGCAGGTCGATCAGACCGCCCCAGCGCTGCGGGAGTTCGAGCGCGGCCACCCGGCCCAGGCCCCAGACGGCGGCCTGGGCCAGGCCGGTGACGCGGTCGCCGGGGGCGGCCCCGACGGCGTCCCGGGTGAGGCACCACAGGGGGGCGCCGATCCGGGCGTCGCCGAGGGCCTGCACCAGGGCTGCGGTGCGGGCGAGCCCGGCGGGGGCACTGCCGTCCGCGGACTCGTCGAGCGCGGACTCGTCCAGCGCGAGGAGGGACACCACCCCGGCGATCCCGCCCCTCGCACAGGGGAGTTCGGCGAGCTGCTTGGCGAGGCCGGCCCGCTCGGCGCCTGCCTCGACGGTCAGCCGGACGGCGTCCGTGCCGAGCGCGGCGAGGACCTCGTCCGTCCAGGCCGGGTCGCCGTGGCCGGAGGGCACTACGGCGACCCAGGTGCCGGCCGGGGCCGCGGCGCGCGGCCGGTCGAGCGGCTTCCAGACGATCCGCCGGCGGCGGGCGTCCAAGGCGGCCTGCTCCTCGCGCCGGTCGTGCCAGTCGCGCAGGGCGGGAAGCACCTGGGCGAGGGCGTCGCCGTCGACGTCCAGGGTGCCGGCGAGCGCGTCGAGGGACGCGGTGCGAATGGCCGTCCAGAACTCCCCGTCCGAGGCGGACACGGCCGGGGCCGCCGCCTGACCGAACGACTGCTCGGGCCAGTAGCGCTGCCGCTGGAACGGATAGGTGGGCAGGTCGACCCTCCGGGCGCCGGTGCCGGCGAAGACCGCGGACCAGTCCGGCGCGAGCCCGTCGGTGTGCAGGCGGGAGACGGCGGCGAGCAGGGTCGTGCGCTCGTCGCGGCCGTGGCGCAGCGCGGTGGCGGTGACCACCGGGCGCGCCGGGTCGGCGTCCGCCGCCGCGGTGGCCTGGACGAGCGCGGAGAGCACGCCGTCCGGGCCGAGTTCCAGGTGACGGCGCACATCGCGGGCGGTGAGGGCGGCGACGCCGTCGGCGAAGCGGACGGCCTCCCGGACATGGCGCACCCAGTACCCCGCGCCGAACTCCGCTCCGGTGTCTCCGGTCAGGTTGGACACGAGCGGGATGCGGGGGGCGGCGTAGCTGAGGCCCCGGGCGGTCCGCTCGAAGTCGTCGAGCATGGCGTCCATGTGTACGGAGTGAAACGCATGGCTCACCCGCAAACGCCTAGTCCTGCGCCCGTCGGCCGCGAAACCTGCGGCGATGCGCTCGACGGCGTCGGCGTCTCCCGAGAGGACGACGGCCCGCGGCCCGTTGACGGCGGCGACCGACACGCCGTCCGTCAGCAGCGGCAGCACCTCGGCCTCCGTCGCCTCGACGGACACCATCGCTCCCCCACCGGGGAGTTCCGACATCAGCCGGGCTCGGGCCGCCACCAGCGTGCAGGCGTCCTCCAGCGAGAACACCCCCGCCACGTGCGCCGCCGCGACCTCACCGATCGAGTGCCCGACGACGAAGTCCGGCCGCAGACCCCACGACTCCACCAACCGGAACAGCGCCACCTCCAGCGCGAACAACGCCGGCTGCGCGTACCCCGTGTCGTCCAGCAGCACCGCCTCCGCCGAACCCTCCGCCGCGAACAGCACCGGGCGCAGCGGTCCGGCCAACCGTCCCTCGAAACCCTGGAGGACGGCGTCCAGCGCGTCCGCGAACACGGGGTGGGCGGCGTACAGCTCCCGCCCGGCGCCGGGGCGCTGGGAGCCCTGGCCGGGGAAGAGGAAGGCGGTCTTCCCGCCCAGGGCCGAACCCTGGACGAGCTGCGCCGCGGGCCGGCCGTCGGCGAGGGCGCGCAGGCCCTGAGCCAACTCGGCGCGGTCGGCGGCGAGCACGGCCGCCCGGTGGTCGAGCAGCGTGCGGCTGGTGGCGAGCGAGTGGCCGAGGTCGCGGACCGTCAGCTCCGGGTGGGCGTCGAGGTGGCCGAGCAGCAGGGCGGCCTGTTCGCGCAACGCGGCGGGCGTCGCGGCGGAGAGCGGGACGGGCAGCGGCCGGTCGTCCGGGCGTTCCTCGGCGGGCTCGGCCGCCGGCGGTGCCTCGACGATGACGTGGGCGTTGGTGCCGCTCGCGCCGAAGGCGGAGACGCCCGCCCGGCGCGGGCGACCGGTGGTCGGCCACGTCGTCTCCTCGGTGAGGAGCTCGGCGGCGCCGGCCGTCCAGTCGACGTGCGAGGACGGCGTGCCGACGTGCAGTGTGCGCGGCAGGAGGCCGTGTCGCATGGCCAGCACCATCTTGATCACGCCGGCCACGCCGGAGGCCGCCTGGGTGTGGCCCAGGTTCGACTTCAGCGCACCGATCAGGACCGGCCGTTCGCGGTCCTGACCGTAGGTCGCGAGCAGTGCCTGGGCCTCGATCGGGTCGCCGAGCCTGGTGCCGGTGCCGTGCGCCTCGACGGCGTCGACCTCGGCGGCGGTCAGGCCCGCGTTGGTCAGGGCGCGCCGGATGACGCGCTGCTGGGACGGGCCGTTGGGCGCGGTGATGCCGTTCGACGCGCCGTCCTGGTTGATCGCGGAGCCGCGCAGGACGGCCAGCACGCGGTGGCCCCGGCGCTCGGCGTCCGAGAGCCGCTCGACCACCAGGACGCCGACGCCCTCGGACCACGCGGTCCCGTCGGCGTCATCGGAGAAGGTGCGGCAGCGCCCGTCCGGGGACAGCGCCCCCATCTCGCCGAACTCGACGAACCCGACCGGGCTCGACATCACGGTCACGCCGCCCGCGAGGGCCAGCGAGCACTCGCCGGAGCGCAGCGCCTGGGCGGCCAGGTGCAGGGCCACCAGCGAGGACGAGCACGCGGTGTCCACGCTGACCGACGGCCCCTCCAGACCGAGGGTGTAGGAGAGCCGGCCGGACAGCAGGCTCGCGGACTGCGCGGTCTCGACGTGCCCGAGCTGGCCGACGGCCGGCCGGTAGTCGCCGCTGCCGCCGCCGATGAACACGCCGGTGTCGCCGCCGCGCAGGCCCGCCGGGTCGATCCCGGCGCGCTCCAGCGCCTCCCAGGCGGTCTCCAGCACGAGCCGCTGCTGCGGGTCGACGACCATCGCCTCGCGCGGGGACACCCCGAAGAAGGCGGCGTCGAACTCGGCCGCGTCGTACAGGAACCCGCCCTGCCGGGTGACGCTGCGTCCGCGCCCGTCGCGGTCGCCGTGGGCGAGCCGGTCGAGGTCCCAGCCGCGGTCCGCCGGGAACGGCCCGATCACGTCGGCGCCCTCCCGCAGCAGCCGCCACAGGTCCTCGGGCGACCGGACGCCGCCCGGGTAGCGACAGCCCATGCCGACGATCACGATCGGGTCGTCCGTGTCGGCGGCGGCCGCCGAGCGCTCCGCCTCCTGCGCCTCGCCGAAGAGTTCGGCGCGAAGGTGGGCGGCGAGGGCCGCCGGGGTCGGGTAGTCGAACACGAGGGTCGCCGGCAGGCGCAGGCCGGTCGCGGTGTTGAGCCGGTCGCGCAGGTCGACGGCGGTCAGTGAGTCGAAGCCGAGGTCCTTGAACAGGTGCCCGGCGGGCACGTCGTCCGCGTCGGCGTGGCCGAGCACAGCGGCCGACGCGGCTCGGACGACCACGAGCAGCGCCTCGGTGCGCTCGGCCGCCGACCGCTCGCGCAGCCCGGCGCGCAGCGCGTCGGCCTGGCCGGAGGCGCCGGACGCCTCCTCCGGCTCCGCGGCGACGCGGGCCTCGGGCAGGTCGGCGAAGAGCCGCGTCGGCCGGGCCTCGGCGAAAGCGGGCGCGAAGCGCTCCCACGCCACGTCGGCGACGGTGACGGCGGGGCCGTCGAGGTCGGCGGCGAGAGCCGCCAGGGCGCGGTCGGGCGACATCGGCGGCAGCCCGTTGGCCCGCAGGTGCGCGGCCAGGGAGTCGGGCGTGCTGCCCGTCCAGGCGCCCCACGCGACGGCGGTGGCGGCCCGCCCGGCGGCGCGGCGTCCCTGGGCGACGGCGTCGAGGAGGGCGCTGGCTGCGGCCTCGGCGGCCCGGCCCTTCACACCCCAGGTGCCGGTGATCGACCCGAACAGCACGTAGGCGTCGAGCTCCCGGTCCGCGAACGCCTGGTCGAGCGCGTCGAGGTCGGCGAGCAGCCCGGTGAGGTGGTCGGCGGGCTCTCCGGCCCGGCCCGTGTAGAGGACGGCCGAGAGGTCCGGCAGCCCGAGGACGGCGGCGACGGCCTCCGGGTCGCCGGGCGTGCCGGTGACGAGCGTCAGCTCGGCGCCGTACTCGGCGAGCTCGGCGCGCAGCCGGTCGACAGCCTCGCCGTCGACGGCGGTGTCCGCGGCGAGCAGCACCAGCTGCCGGGCGCCCGCGTGGGCGAGCCAGCGGGCGGCGGGGGCCGCGTGGCCTTCCGGGTCGCCGACCATCACGACGGTGCCGCGCGGGGTCCACGGGCGTGCGGCGTCGGGCGTCGTGGCGCGCACGAGGCGGCGGGCGAAGGCGCCGGCGGGGCGCAGTGCCAGCTGGTCCTCGCCGTCCCCGGCCGTCAGCAGGGCGCGCAGGCGGGCCGCCGTACGGGCGTCGGGGGCCTCGGGAAGGTCGATCAGCCCGCCCCAGCGCTGCGGGTGTTCGAGGGCGGCCACCCGGCCGATGCCCCAGGCGGCCGCCTGTGCGGCGTCCTGGGGGGCCTCACTCGCGCCGACGGCGACGGCGCCCCGGGTGAGGCACCAGAGCGGGGCCTCGACGCCCGCCTCGCCGAGGGCGGCGAGCAGGACGTCCGGCCGGGCGAGTCCGGTGGGCACGCCACCGGAGGCGGCGAGCAGGGACACCACGCCGGCGATCGGCCCCACGACCGGGACCAGGTCCACAGCACCACCCGCCACCCGGACGACGTCCGCCCCGAGAGCGGCGAGCACTGCGGACGTCCAGGTGTCGTCCTGTCCCTCCGCCACGAGCGCCAGCCACGTCCCCGGCAGCACCTCCGGTCCGGCGGGAGCCCCGTACGGCTTCCAGACCGCCCGGTAGCGCAGCCGGTCCGCGTCCGTCCGCTCGGTACGGCGGCGGCGCCACGCCGAGAGGGCGGGCAGCAGCGCGTTGAGCGACGACTCGTCGTCCAGGCCCAGCGTCGTGCCGAGCGCGGCCGTGTCGGCACGCTCGACGGCGGACCAGAACGCGACGTCCGCCGGGTCGTCCACGCCCACGGGCTCGGGTGCGCGCTCCGGCCAGTACAGCTCGCGCTGGAACGGGTAGGTGGGCAGGTCGACGCGGCCGGCGCCGGTGCCGTCGAAGAGCCGGACCCAGTCCACCGGCACGCCCACGACGTGCAGTTGGGCCAGTGCCGTGACCAGGGAGTTCCCCTCCGGCCGGTCGCGCCGGAGGGTGGCGGCGGTCACGCTCCCCTCGCCGAGGCCGCGCTCGGCGAGGGCGGCGAGGACACCGTCCGGGCCGAGCTCCAGGAAGGCGGTGGCACCCGCCTCCTCCAGGGCCCGGACGCCGTCGGCGAAGCGGACGGTCTCCCGGACGTGCCGCACCCAGTACTCGGGCTCCGTCAGGCCCTCGGCGAGTGCACCGGACAGGGCGGAGACCAGCGGGATAGACGGCTCCGCGAACGCGAGCCCGTCGAGCACGGACCGGAACTCGTCGAGCATCGGCTCCATCAGCGGCGAGTGGAAGGCGTGCGAGACCTTCAGCCGTGTGGTCCGCCGGTCGGCGAAGTGCGCCTCGACCGCGGCGACGGCCTCCGCCGCCCCCGCGACGACCACCGAGGTCGCCGCGTTCACGGCGGCGATCGACACCGACTCGTCGAGCAGCGGCCGGACCTCGTCCTCCGAGGCCTCCACGGCCAGCATCGCGCCGCCCTCCGGCAGCGCCTGCATCAGCCGACCGCGCGCGGCGACCAGCGTGCACCCGTCCTCCAGCGAGAACACGCCGGCCACGTGGGCCGCAGCGATCTCACCGATCGAGTGCCCGGCCACGAACTCCGGCCTCACGCCGAGCGATTCGACGAGCCGGTACAGCGCCACCTCGACCGCGAACAGCCCGGCCTGGGCGTACTCCGTCCGGTTCAGCAGCTCCGCATCCGCCCCCCAGACCACGTCCCGCAGCGGCAGCTCCAGCACTTGGTCGAGCCGTGCGCAGACGCCGTCGAAGGCCTCGGCGAACACCGGGAAGCGGGCGTACAGCTCCCGTCCCATGCCGAGCCGCTGCGCGCCCTGCCCGGAGAACAGGAACGCGGTCGACCGCTCCCCGGCCACCCCGCGCGCTACCTCCGCACCGTCCAGCAGCACCGCCCGGTGCCCGAGCGAGGCCCGTCCGACGGCCAGCGAGTAGGCCACATCGAGCGCGGACGGCCCGTCCACCTCGACCAGTCGCCCGAGCGAAGCGTTGAGCGCGGCCTCGGACTTGGCCGAGACCACCCAGGGCGCCGCGCCCACGGCCGACACCGGGCCGGTCGCATCGGGAACCCCAGGCGCCTGCTCCAGCAGCACGTGCGCATTGGTGCCGCTGACGCCGAAGGCGGAGACGCCGGCCCGACGCGGGCGGCCGGTCCGCGGCCAGTCCCGGGCCTCCGTCAGGAGCTCCACCGCGCCGGCCGTCCAGTCGACGTGTCGGGAGGGCGCGTCGACGTGCAGTGACTTCGGCAGTTCGCCGTGCTGCATCGCGAGCACCGTCTTGATCACGCCGGCGGCGCCGGCGGCGGCCTGGGTGTGGCCGAGGTTGGACTTCACCGAGCCGAGCAGGAGCGGCAGTTCGCGCTCCCGACCGTAGGCGGCCAGCAGGGCGTGCGCCTCGATCGGGTCGCCGAGGGCGGTGCCGGTGCCGTGCGCCTCGACGGCGTCGACCTCGGCGGCGGTCAGGCCCGCGTCGGCGAGGGCCGCGCGGATCACCCGCTGCTGGGCCCGTCCGTTGGGGGCCGTCAGCCCGTTCGAGGCGCCGTCCTGGTTGACGGCGCTGCCGCGCACGACCGCGAGCACCGGGTGCCCGAGCCGGCGGGCGTCGGAGAGCCGCTCCAGGACGAGCACACCCGCACCCTCGGACCACGCGGTGCCGTCGGCTGCGTCGGCGAAGGGCTTGCAGCGGCCGTCCGAGGCCAATCCGCCCTGCGCGGTGAACTCGACGAAGGCGTCCGGGCTGGACATCACCGAGGCGCCGCCGGCCAGGGCCAGCGAGCACTCCCCGGCGCGCAGCGCGCGGGCGGCCAGGTGGAGCGAGACGAGGGCGGAGGAGCACGCGGTGTCGACGGTGACGGCGGGCCCCTCCAGGCCGAGGGTGTAGGACAGGCGACCGGACAGGACGCTCGCCGTGTTGCCGGTGGCGGCGTGGCCCCGGACGTCGGCGGTGCCGCGGCGCAGCACGTTCAGGTAGTCCTGGCCGTTGGTGCCGACGAAGACGCCGGTGTCGCTGCCGCGCAGCCGGTCGGGGGCGATGCCGGAGCGCTCCAGGGCCTCCCAGGAGGTCTCCAGGAGGAGTCGCTGCTGGGGATCCATGGCGAGGGCTTCGCGGGGCGAGATGCCGAAGAAACGGGCGTCGAAGCGGCCGACGCCGTCGAGGAAGCCCCCGTGGAGGGTCGCGGAGCCGCCGCGGCCGAGGGCGTCGAGGTCCCAGCCGCGGTCGGCGGGGAACGGGCGGATGGCGTCGGCGCCGTCGCCGAGGAGGCGCCAGAGGTCCTCGGGCGTCTCGATGCCGCCGGGGAAGCGGCAGGCCATGCCGACGATCACGACGGGGTCGTCGGCGACGTCGCGCCCCGCCGGGGCCCGGTCGGGTGCGGGCAGGGTGCCGAGGAGTTCGGCGAGGAGGTGGACGGCCAGGTCGGCCGGGGTCGGGTGGTCGTAGACCAGGGTGGCGGGCAGGGTCAGGCCGGTGGCGGCGGTGAGGGCGTTGCGCAGTTCGACGGTGGTGAGGGAGTCCATGCCGAGGTCGGTGAAGGGCTGGTCCGCGCCGACGCGCTCGCCGCCCGCGTGGCCGAGCACGGCCGCCACGCGGGTGCGCACGAAGTCGAGGACGAACCGCTCCCGGGCCTGCTCGGACAGGTCGGCGAGGCGCTGCCGCAGCCCGGCGTCCGGGGCGGCCGCGGACGACCGGCCGACCGGTCCGGCCAGCGCGGTGACCAGCGGGACGGGCCGCTGCGCGGTGAACACCGCCGCGAAGCGCTGCCAGTCGACGTCGGCGACGGTGAGCGCGGTGTCGTCGTGGTCGAGGGCGTGGCCCAGGGCGGTCAGGGCGCGCTCCGGCGTCATCGGGACGTAGCCGCCGCGGCGCACCCGCTGCTCGACGGCGGCCCCGGCCATGCCGTCGCCGGCCCACGGGCCCCACGCGATCGCGGTGGCCGGGCGGCCGTCGGCACGGCGCTGCTCGGCGAGGGCGTCGAGGTGGGCGTTGGCGGCGGCGTAGTTGGCCTGTCCGGTGGCTCCGATGGTGCCGGCGGTGGAGGTGAACAGGACGAATGCGGCGAGGTCGGTGTCGCGGGTCAGCGCGTCGAGGTGGTGTGCGGCGTCGACCTTGGGGCGGTACACCTCGGCGAAGTGTTCGGCCGTCAGGGTGTCGAGGGTGCCGTCGGCGACGACGCCGGCGGTGTGGAAGACGGCGGTGAGCGGCCGGTCGGCGGGGACGGCGGCGAGGACGGCCGCGAGGGCGTCCCGGTCGGCCGCGTCGCAGGCGGCCAGGGTGGCGTCGGCGCCGAGGGCGGCGAGGTCGGCCCGCAGCTGCTCGGCGCCGGGGGCGTCCGCGCCGCGGCGGCTGAGCAGCAGCAGGTGTTCGGCGCCCTGGGCGGCGAGGCGGCGGGCGAGCTGCCCGCCGAGGCCGCCGGTGCCGCCGGTGATCAGGACGGTGCCGGCGGGGGCGTACGGCCGGGCGGCCGGGCGCTCGCCCAGCGGGTGACGCAGCGGGTGGCGCACGAGGCGCCGGGCGAAGGTGCCGGAGGCGCGGACGGCGAGCTGGTCCTCGCCGTCGGTGCGGGCGAGCGCGGCGGCCAGGCGGCGCAGCGCGGTGTCGTCGAGCTGCTCCGGCAGGTCGATCAGCCCGCCCCAGCGGGTGGGCAGTTCGAGGGCGGCGGAGCGGCCGAGGCCCCAGACGGCGGCCTGCCGGGGGTCGGCGGGGCGGTCGGAGCGGCCGGTGGCGACGGCTCCGCGGGTGAGGCACCACAGCGGGGCGGTGAGGTCCGCGTCGCCGAGGGCCTGGACGGCGGTGACGGTGGTCGCGAGCGCGTCGTCGCCGAGGGCGAGCAGGGACAGGACGCCGGTGAACCCGGCTTCCTCCGCGGTCACTTCACGGAGCTGCGCGGCGATCGCGGACCGGTCGCCGGAGACCCGGAGGGTCACCCCGTCGACGAGCCCGTCCACCCACGGTGCGTCGTCCGACGCGAGCACCAGCCAGCGGCCGGACGGCCGGGCCGCGGCGCCCGTGGCATCGAGCGGCGTCCAGGCGGCGCGGTAGCGCCAGGCGTCGACGGTGGAGCGCTCGCGCCGGGCGCGACGCCAGGTGGAGAGGGCGGTCACGGTGTCGCGGTCGAGGTCCAGGCCGGTGCCGAGCGCCCCGAGGTCGCCGCGGTCGACGGCGGCCCAGAACTCGGCGTCCACGGGGTCGGATCCCACCGCCGGGACGGACCGGCCCTCCGGCCAGTAGCGCGCCCGCTGGAACGGGTAGGTGGGCAGGTCGGCGCGGCGGGCGCCGGTGCCGGTGAAGACGGCCGCCCAGTCCGGGCGCAGGCCGCCGACGGCCAGCCGGGCGAGCGCTGCCGTGAGGGTCGGGACGCCGGGCCGGCCGCGGCGCAGCGCGGGCACGCCGGTGAGGCGGGCGCCGTCGCCGAGGGTGTCGCGGGCGGCGGCGGTGAGGACGCCGTCCGGGCCGAGTTCGAGGAAGGCGGCGGCGCCGTGGCCCGCGAGGGCCTGGACGGCGTCGGCGAAGCGGACGGTGCCGCGCACCTGCCGGGCCCAGTACGCGGGCGCGGCGAGCTCGTCGGCGGTGGCGGGCGCGCCCGTGACGGTGGAGATCAGCGGGATCGCCGGGGCGTCGTAGGTGAGCGTGGCGGCGACGCGGGTGTAGGCGTCGAGCATCGGCTCCATGTGCGGGGAGTGGAAGGCGTGCGAGACGCGCAGTCGCTTGGTGCGCCGACCGACGAACTCGCCCGCGACACGGAGGACTTCGTCCTCGTCGCCCGCGAGCACCACCGACCTGGGCCCGTTGACGGCGGCGACCGACACCCCGTCCGTCAGCAGCGGCAGCACCTCGGCCTCCGTCGCCTCGACGGACACCATCGCTCCCCCACCGGGGAGTTCGGACATCAGCCGGGCCCGAGCCGCGACCAGCGTGCAGGCGTCCTCCAAGGAGAACACCCCCGCCACATGCGCCGCCGCGATCTCACCGATCGAGTGCCCCACCACGAAATCGGGCCGCAGACCCCACGACTCCACCAGCCGGAACAGCGCCACCTCCAGCGCGAACAACGCAGGCTGCGCGTACGCCGTGTCATCCAGCAGCGCGGCCTCCGCCGAACCCTCCGCCGCGAACAGGACGTCCCGGACGGGCCGTTCGTAGTCGAGGTCGAAGCGGGCGAGGACGGCGTCCAGCGCCTCCGCGTACACCGGGTACCGGTCGTACAGCTCCCTGCCCATGGCCGGGTACTGACTGCCCTGGCCGGTGAACAGGAACGCCAGGCCGCCGGCGGCCGCCCGGCCCGTGACGAGGGCGGCGTCCGGCAGGCCGTCGCGCACGGCGGCGAGCGCGCGCCGGAGCTCGGCGCGGTCGCCGGTGGTGACGGCGGCACGGCGGTCGAGCGCGGTGCGGGTGATGGCGAGGGAGAACGCCAGGTCGGCGAGCGGCAGTTCGGGCCGCTCGTCGAGCGCGGTGAGCACCTGCCCGGCCTGGGCGCGCAGCGCCTCGTCGGTACGGGCGGACAGCGTGAAGGGCAGGGTGTCGCCGTCCGTCGGCGCAGTTGCCGCAGCGGCGGCCGGTGCCTGTTCGAGGATCACGTGCGCGTTGGTGCCGCTCAGCCCGAAGGAGGAGACGGCGGCCCGGCGCGGACGCCCGGTCTCGGGCCAGTCGCGGGCCTCCGCGAGGAGCTCGATGGCGCCCTCCGTCCAGTCGACGTGCGTCGACGGGCGGTCGATGTGCAGGCTGGCCGGGAGCACGCCGGTGCGCAGCGCGAGCACGGTCTTGATGACGCCGGCCACGCCGGAGGCCATCTGGGTGTGGCCGATGTTGGACTTCACCGAGCCCAGCAGCAGCGGCAGTTCGCGGTCCTGACCGTAGGTCGCGAGCAGCGCCTGGGCCTCGATCGGGTCGCCGAGCCTGGTGCCGGTGCCGTGGCCCTCGACGGCGTCGACCTCGCCCGGGGCGAGCCTGGCACTGGCGAGGGCGGCGCGGATCACGCGCTGCTGGGCGGGCCCGTTGGGCGCGGTGAGGCCGTTGGAGGCGCCGTCCTGGTTGACGGCGGAGCCGCGCAGGACGGCGAGCACCGGGTGGCCGAGCCGCTCGGCGTCGCAGAGGCGCTCGACCAGGACGAGGCCGACGCCCTCGGCGAGGCTCATGCCGTCGGCGGCCTCGGCGTAGGCCTTGCAGCGGCCGTCGACGGCCATGGCGCGCTGGCGGCTGAATCCGATGAACGCGTTGGGCGTGGCCATCACGCTGACGCCGCCGGCCAACGCCAGCGAACTCTCGCCGTTGCGCAGCGACTGGCAGGCCAGGTGCAGCGCGACGAGCGAGGACGAGCAGGCGGTGTCGAGCGTGACGGCCGGGCCCTCGAAGCCGAAGGTGTACGAGAGGCGGCCGGACAGGACGCTCGGGATGGTGCCGGTGACGAGGTGGCCCTCGGCGCCGTCCTGGGCGGAGTCGCCGGGGCTGTAGTCCTGGTAGCTGGCGCCGATGAAGGTGCCGGTGAGGCTGCCGCGCAGGGCGGCCGGGTCGAGGCCGGCGCGCTCCATGGCCTCCCAGGCCGTCTCCAGGAGGAGGCGCTGCTGCGGGTCCATGGCGAGGGCCTCGCGCGGGGAGATGCCGAAGAACGCGGCGTCGAAGTCGGCGACGCCCTGGAGGAACCCGCCGCGCACCGAGTAGGTGCGGCCGGGCGCGTCCGGGTCCGGGTCGTACAGGCCCTCGGTGTCCCAGCCGCGGTCGGCGGGGAACTCGGTGATGGCGTCGCCGCCCGAGGTGACGAGCCGCCACAGGTCCTCCGGCGAGGCGATCCCGCCGGGGTAGCGGCAGCTCATGCCGATGATGGCGATCGGCTCGTCCGGTGCGGCGCCGGCCGCCACGGGGGTGGGTCCGCCACCGGCGGCGCCGGCGATCCGCTCGCGCAGGAAGCGCACCAGGGCCAGCGGGTTCGGGTGGTCGAACACGAGGGTGCTCGGCAGTGCGAGCCCGGTCGCGGCGGCCAGGCGGTTGCGCAGGTCGACGGCGGTCAGCGAGTCGAAGCCGACGTCGCGGAAGGCCCGCTGCTCGGACAGCACGTCAGGCGAGGCGTGGCCGAGCGTGGTGGCCGCCTCGCCACGGACCAGGTCCAGCAGCCGGCGCTCCTGCTCGGCGGCCGGCAGGGCGCGCAGCCGGGCGGCGAACTCGCCATCCCCGGACGGGCGTTCGGCGGCCTCGGCGAGCCGGCGCACCTCGGGGACGTCCTCGAACAGGGCGGTCGGGCGGCCGGAGGTGAAGACCGGGTGGTAGCGCTCCCAGTCGACGTCGGCGATCGCGAGCACCTGCTCGTCGGCGTCCAGGGCCTGGCGCAACCCGTCCAGGGCGAGCGAGGGGTCCATGAAGACCAGGCCGCTGCGCCGGATCTGGCCGGGGTCGACGCGGCCGAGCTTCAGGTCGTCGGCCCAGATGCCCCAGGACACGGCGGTGGCCCGGCCGCCGCGGGCGCGGCGGTGCTCGGCGAGCGCGTTGAGGTAGGCGTTGCCGGCCACGTAGGCGGCGTGTCGACCGCTGCCCCACATGCCGGCGGTGGAGGAGTACAGCACGAAGGCGTCGAGCTGGTCGTCGGGCAGGAGCTCGTCGAGGTGGCGGGCCCCGGCGGTCTTGGCGTGGAGGACCTTGGCGAAGGCCTCGTGGGTGGTCTCGTCGATCGACAGCAGCTCGATGACGGCGGCGGTGTGGACGACGGTGCGCACCTCGTGGCCGGCGGCGGCCAGGTCGGCGAGCATCGCCGCGACGGCCTCGCGGTCGGTGAGGTCGCAGGCGGCCATCTCGGCCGCACAGCCCGCGGCGGCGAGCTCGGCGAGCAGGTCGGCGGCGCCCGGCGCGGTGGCGCCGCGGCGGCTGGTGAGCACGATCCGCTCGGCGCCCTCGGCCGCCAGCCGGCGCGCCAGGTGCGGGGCGAGGGTGCCGGTGCCGCCGGTGATCAGGACGGTGCCGCGCAGCGGCCGGGCCTCCCGGCGGGCGGCGGCCTCGGCGCGCACGATGCGGCGGGCGAAGGCGCCGGAGGGGCGGATCGCCACCTGGTCCTCGCCGCGGGCGGCCAGCACGGCGACCAGCCGCTCGCCGCCGCGCCGGTCGAGCACGTCGGGCAGGTCGACGACGCCGCCGAAGCGCTGCGGGTACTCCAGCGCGGCCGTCCAGCCGAGTCCGTGGACCTGCGCCTGCACCGGGTTGACGACCCGGTCGGTACGGCCTGCGGCGACGGCGCCGCGGGTGAGGCACCACAGGGGCGCGTCCTGCCCGGCGTCTCCGAGGGCCTGGACCAGGGCGAGGGTGAGCGCGACGCCCGCCGGCAGGGCGGGGTGACGCCCGCTCGGCTGCTCGGCGGTGGCGAGCAGCGAGACGATGCCCGTGAGGTCGTCGGGCGTGGACTCGAGGAGCGCGGCGAGCCGCTGGCGGTCCGTGCAGCCGTCGTCCAGGACGAGGCGTTTTACGGTCGCCCCGTGCGCGGTCAGGGCTTCGGCGACGTCCTCCCCTTCGCCGCCCTCGGCGGTGACGAGGAGCCAGGTGCCGTCCAGGCGGGCGGATGCGGCGGTCAGTGGCTTCCACGTCGCCCGGTAGCGCCAGGAGTCGACCGTCGAGCGCTCCCGCCGCCGGCGGTGCCAGTCGGACAGCGCGGGCAGCACCGGCGCGAGCGCGCCGCTGTCGATGCGCAACCGGGCGGCGAGCGCCTCGACGTCGGCCTCCTCGACGGCGCTCCAGAACTCGCCGTCCTCCGGCTCCCCGCCGGGGCGTGGCGCGACGGCCCACAGGTGTTCGCGCTGGAAGGCGTAGGTGGGCAGCGGCACGCGGCGCCCGCCGGCGGTGCGGGAGGACCAGTCGGCCCGTCCGCCGCGGACGAAGGCCTCGGCGAGCGAGGCGAGGAAGCGGTCGGCGCCGCCCTTGTCGCGGCGCAGGGTGCCGACGGCGGTGGCGCGGTCGCCACGGTCCTCGGCGGTGGCCTCGATCGCCATGGTGAGCACGGTGTGCGGGCTGACCTCGACGAACAGACCGTGGCCCTGGGCCATCAGCTCCCGCACCGCCGGGTCGAAACGGACCGGGTTGCGCAGGTTGCGGTACCAGTAGTCGGCGTCCATGGCGGTGGTGTCGAGCCAGTCGCCGGTGACGGTGGAGAAGAACGGCACCTCGGCGGCGCGCGGGTGCACCGCGGCGAGGTCGGCCAGCAGGTCGTCCCTGAGGAGTTCGACCTGGGCGGAGTGCGAGCCGTAGTCCACGTTGATCCGCCGGGCACGCAGGCCCTCGGCCTCGAACTCGGCCATCAGTTCGTCGAGTTCGCCGGCAGGACCGGCGACGACGACGGTCCGCGGCCCGTTCACGGCGGCGACGGCGAGCCCGCCGGAGCGCGAGCTCAGCCGCTCCTCGGCCTCCTCGGCGGACAGCGGCACGGAGACCATCCCGCCGGAGCCCGCCAGAACGCGGCCGATCAGCCGGCTGCGCAGGGCCGCCACGCGGGCGCCGTCCTCCAGGGAGAGCGCCCCGGCGACGACGGCGGCGGCGATCTCGCCCTGGGAGTGGCCCACCACGGCGTCCGGCTGGACGCCGTGGGCGCGCCAGACCTCGGCGAGGGCCACCATGACGGCGAAGGTCGCCGGCTGGACGACGTCGACGCGCTCCAGGGCGGGCGCGCCCTCGGCCTGGCGCAGCACGTCGAGCAGCGACCAGTCGACGTGTGCGGAGAGCGCCGCCGCGCACTCGGCGACGCGTTCGGCGAACACCGGCGACTCGTCGAGCAGTCGGGCGCCCATGCCGGCCCACTGGGAGCCCTGGCCGGGGAAGACGAAGACGGTGCGGCCCCTGTCCTCGGCGAGGCCCTGGACGGCGTTCGGCGCGGAGGCGCCGGCGGCGAGCGCGGCGAGGCCCTCGCGCAGTTCGGCCGCGTCCGCGCCGAGCACGACGGCACGGTGCTCGAAGAGGGCGCGGGTGGTCAGCAGGGTGTGGGCGACGTCCTGCGGGCGCAGCTCCGGCTCGGCGTCGAGGTGGTCGGCCAGTCGCGCCGCCTGGGCGCGCAGCGCGGCGGGGGTGCGGGCGGAGAGCACCCACGGCAGGACGCCGTCGGACACCTCGGCGGTTCGAGTCGGGGAGGCGGGGGGCGCCTCCTCCAGCACGACGTGCGCGTTGGTGCCGCTGATGCCGAAGGAGGAGACGGCGCAGCGGCGGGTCCGTTCGCCGGCCGGCCACGGCGCGGCCTCGTTCAGCAGGGTGACGGTGCCCGGCGTCCAGTCGATGTGCGAGGACGGCTCATCGGCGTGCAGGGTGGCCGGGAGCACACCGTGGCGCAGCGCCTGGACCATCTTGATCACGCCCGCGACGCCGGCGGCCGACTGGGTGTGGCCGATGTTGGACTTGACCGAGCCGAGCAGCAGCGGGCGCTGCGGGTCGCGGTCGCGCCCGTACGCGGACTGGAGGGCCTGGGCCTCGATCGGGTCGCCGAGGGCGGTGCCGGTGCCGTGCGCCTCGACGGCGTCGACGTCGCCGGGGGTGAGGCCCGCGTTGTGCAGCGCCTGGCGGATGACGCGCTGCTGGGAGGGCCCGTTCGGGGCGGTGAGCCCGTTGGAGGCGCCGTCCTGGTTGATCGCGGAGCCGCGGACGACGGCGAGCACCTCGTGCCCGTTGCGCTCGGCGTCGGAGAGCCGCTCCAGCACGACGACGCCGACGCCCTCGGCGAGGGTCATGCCGTCGGCGGCTTCGGAGAAGGCCTTGCACCGGCCGTCGGCTGCGAGGGCGCGTTGACGGCTGAAGGCGATGAAGGCGTTCGGGTTCGTCATGACGGTGGCGCCGCCGGCGAGCGCGAGGGAGCTCTCGCCGCCGCGCAGCGACTGGCAGGCCAGGTGCAGCGCGACGAGCGAGGAGGAGCACGCGGTGTCGACGGTGACGGCCGGCCCCTCCAGGCCGAACAGGTAGGCCAGGCGCCCGGAGAGCACGCTCGGGCTGGTGCCGGTGACGGCGTGCCCGGCCGAGCCGTCGTCCATGCCGAGCCCGTACTCCTGGTACGTGGACCCGATGAAGGTGCCGGTGGCGCTGCCGTGCACGGAGGTCGGGTCGATGCCCGCGGATTCGAGGGCCTCCCAGGTGGTCTCCAGCAGCAGGCGCTGCTGCGGGTCCATGGCGAGGGCCTCACGGGGGGAGATGCCGAAGAACGCGGCGTCGAACTCGCCGGCTTCGTGCAGGAACCCGCCCCGGGTGGAGTAGGTGCGTCCGGGGGCGTCCGGGTCGGGGTCGTAGAGGCCGGTGTCCCAGCCGCGGTTCTCCGGGAACTCGGAGATGGCGTCCGTGCCCCCGGCGACGAGCCGCCACAGTTGCTCGGGGCTTGCGGCACCGCCGGGGAAGCGGCAGCCCATGCCGACGATGGCGATCGGCTCGTCCGGGTCCGCGGCGACCTGCGGCGCCGTCGCGTCCTGCGGGCCGTCGAGCAGCTCGCCGCGCAGGAAGGCGGCGAGCGCGAGCGGCGTCGGGTGGTCGAAGGCCATCGTGCTGGGCAGCGGCAGGCCGGTCAGCGCGGCGAGGCGCTTGCGCAGTTCGACGGCGGTGAGCGAGTCGAACCCGGCGTCGCGGAAGGCGCGCTTCTCGGGCACGCCGTCGACGGATCCGTGGCCGAGGACGGCGGCGGCCTCGCGGCGCACCAGGTCGACGAGCAGGCGGTCGCGCTCCGGCCCGGCCAGGCCGCGCAGGCGGCGCACGAGGTCGGAGGCGGCGCCGGCGTCGGCCGCGGCACCGCGGGCGAGGGCCCGGACCTCGGGCAGCTCGTCGAACAGCACGCTCGGCCGGGCCGCGGTGAAGACCGGGGCGTAGCGCTCCCAGTCGACGTCCGCGACGGTCACGGCGACGTCCTCGTGGACGATCGCGCGGCGCAGCTCGGTGAGCGCGGTCTCCGGTGCGAGGAAGCGCAGGCCCTGGCGGCGCAGTCCGTCGGCGACGACCTCATGGGCGGCCATGCCTGCGCCGGCCCACGGGCCCCAGGCGACCGAGGTGGCGGTCAGGCCGCGGGCGCGGCGGTTCTCGGCGAGGGCGTCGAGGTACGCGTTGGCGGCGGCGTAGGCGCCCTGGCCGGCGCCACCCCAGACACCGGCGACGGAGGAGAACAGGACGAAGAAGTCCAGGTCGTGGTCGGCGAGGAGGGCGTCGAGGTGGGCGGCGCCCTGAAGCTTGGCGGCGGTGAGCTCGGCGACCTCGGCGACCGGGGTGTCCGAGAGCGGGGCGGCCTGGCCGACGCCGGCGGCGTGCACGACGCCGGTCAGCGGGTGCTCGGCCGGGACGGCGGCGAGGACGGCGGCGAGCGCGTCCCGGTCGGCGACGTCGCAGGCGACGACGGCCGCGGTGGCGCCGAGCTCGGCGAGCTCGGCGACGAGTTCGGCGGCGCCGGGCGTGTCCGGTCCGCGGCGGCCGGTGAGCAGAAGGTGCCGGGCGCCGCTGCGGGCCAGCCAGCGGGCGACCTCGGTGCCGAGCGCCCCGGTGCCGCCGGTGATGAGGACGGTGCCCTCCGCGGTGAACTCCTCGGCGCGGGGCAGTTCGTCGACGGCGTGCCGCACCAGGCGGCGGCCGTGGACAGCGCTGCCGCGCAGCGCGACCTGGTCCTCGTTCCCCCGCCCGCTCGCCGCGAGCACACCGACGAGGCCCTGCACGGTCGGCGCGTCCAGCACCGGCGGCAGGTCGACCAGCCCGCCCGGCGCCTGCGGGCGCTCCAGGGCGGCGACCCGACCGAGGCCCCACGCGGCGGCCTGGACGGGGTTGGTGAGCGGGTCGGCGGGCCCGGTCGAGACGGCCCCGCGGGTGACGGTCCACAGCGGCGCGGCGGAGCGCAGGTCGCCGAGGGCCTGGGCGAGGACGACGCCGAGCGCGACGCCCTCGGGCAGGCCGGGCCCGGGCACCGGCCGGTCGGCCAGCGCGACGAGCGAGAGGACGCCGCTCAGTTCACCGAAGTCCGCTATGCGGCGGGCGAGTTCCGCACGGTCGCGGCAGTCCCCGTCGAGCGCCAGGCGCTCCAGGCGGGCGCCGTGGCCGCGCAGCGCGTCGAGGAGCTCGGCGTCGTCGACGGCGTCGGTGGTGACGACCAGCCAGGTGCCGTCCAGCACGGGTGCGGCCGCCGGGCGGACGGGCCGCCAGTGGACTCGGTAGCGGGCCCTGTCCAGCTGCGCCTTCTCGTGCCGGGTGCGGCGCCAGTCGGCGAGGGCGGGCAGGAGGGCGTAGAGGCCGGCGTGCTGTTCGTCGCGCAGGCCGAGCAGGCCGGCGAGTTCGGCGGCGCTGCCGCGCTCGACGGCGCCCCACAGCGCCAAGTCGGCGGGGTCGGCGGCCGGGGCGGCGATGGCGGGCTCGGCCTCGGGCCAGTAGCGCTCGTGCTGGAACGCGTAGGTGGGCAGGCCGGCGCGGCGGGCGCCGGTGCCCGCGTACAGCGCGGCCCAGTCCAGGGCGTGGCCGCGCACGTGGAGCGCGGACAGGGCGAGGGCTGCGGTCCGCTCCTCGGGCCGCCCGGCGCGCAGCAGCGGGACGGCGGTCGCGGCGGTGTCGTCGGCCAGGATCTCCTCGGTGAGCGCGGACAGCACGCCGTCCGGGCCCAGTTCGAGGAAGGTCGCGGCGCCGGCCGCGCGGGCGGCGCGGACGCCGTCGGCGAAACGGACGGCCCGGCGGACGTGCTCGACCCAGTACTCGGGCGAGCACAGCTCGGCCTCGGTGGCGAGTTCGCCGGTGGTGTCGGAGACGAGCGGGATGGCCGGCGCGCGGAACTCCAGCTCCACGACGGTGCGCCGGAACTCCTCCAGCATCGGCTCCGTCAGCGGCGAGTGGAAGGCGTGCGAGACGCGCAGCCGCTTCGTCCGGCGGCCCTCGGCCGCGAACTCCCCGGCGATGCGCAGGACTTCGTCCTCCAGGCCGGAGATCACCACGGCCCGCGGCCCGTTGACGGCCGCGACGGACACGCCGGGCACCAGACGCGGCAGCACCTCGTCCTCGGCGGCCTCGACGGAGACCATGGCACCGCCCCCGGGCAGCGCGTCCATGAGCCGGGCCCGGGCGGCCACGAGCGCGCACGCGTCGGCGAGCGACAGCACCCCGGCGCAGTGCGCGGCGGCGATCCCGCCGACGGAGTGGCCGAGCAGGACGTCGGCGCGCACGCCGAGCGAGGCGACCAGGCGGAACAGCGCGACCTCGACGGCGAAGATCGCGGGCTGCGCCCAGCCGGTGCGGTTCAGCAACTCCTCGTCCTCGCCCCACAGCACGTCGCGCAGCGGGCGCTCCAACCGGGGACCGAATTCGCGCAGCACCTCGTCCAGCGCCTCGGCGAACACCGGGAAGCGCCCGGCGAGTTCGCGTCCGGCACCGAGGCGCTGGGCGCCCTGACCGGCGAACAGCACGGCGAGCTTCCCGGCGCCCGTCTCGCCCGCGACCAGTCCGGCGGCGGACTCGCCCGCGGCGAGCGAGGCCAGGGCGGCGAGCAGTTCGTCGCGGTCGGCGCCGACCGCGACGGCGCGGTGGTCGAAGGCGGAGCGCGTGGTGGCCAGCGAGAGACCGAGGTCGGACGGGCCGGCGTCCGGGTCGGCGGCGGCGAAGGCCCGCAGACGGGCGGCCTGGTCGCGCAGCGCGGCCGGGCTGCGGCCGGCCAGCGGCCACAGCAGGACGGGTTCCGTCACGGCCGGGGCGGTGTCCCGCACGACGACGGCGGGGGCCTGCTCGAGGATCACGTGCGCGTTGGTGCCGCTGAAGCCGAAGGAGGACACGCCGGCGCGGCGCGGGCGGCCGGTTTCCGGCCACCGTGCCTCCTCGGTCAGCAGCTCCACCGCGCCCTCGTCCCAGTCCACGTGGGACGACGGCTCGGCCGCGTGCAGGGTGCGGGGCACGACGCCGTGCTGCATCGCCAGCACCGCCTTGATGACGCCCGCGACGCCGGCGGCGGCCTGGGTGTGGCCGAGGTTGGACTTCACCGAGCCGAGGAGCAGCGGGAGTTCGCGGTCCTGGCCGTAGGTGGCGAGCAGGGCCTGAGCCTCGATCGGGTCACCCAGGGAGGTGCCGGTGCCGTGCGCCTCGACGACGTCGACGTCGGCCGTCGCCAGCCCGGCGGCGGCCAGGGCCTGACGGATGACCCGCTGCTGGGACGGCCCGTTGGGGGCGGTGAGCCCGTTGGAGGCACCGTCCTGGTTGACGGCCGATCCGCGCACGACGGCCAGCACCGGGTGGCCGTTGCGGCGCGCGTCGGAGAGTCGCTCCAGGAGCAGCATGCCGACACCCTCGGACCAGCCGACGCCGTCGGCCCGGTCGGAGAACGCCTTGCAGCGCCCGTCGGGCGCGAGGCCGCGCTGACGGGAGAACTCGATCAGCGAGGTCGGGGTGGACATCACGGTGACGCCGCCGGCCAGGGCGAGCGTGCACTCGCCGGCGCGCAGGGCCTGCATGGCCCAGTGCATGGCGACGAGCGAGGACGAGCACGCGGTGTCGACGGTGACGGCCGGGCCTTCCAGGCCGAGCGTGTAGGAGACGCGGCCGGAGGCGATGCTGGGCGAGGTGCCGCTGCCCTGGTGGCCCTCGAAGCGCCCGCCGGCGAGCAGCGCCGAGTAGTCGTTGTACATCACACCGGCGAACACGCCGGTGCGACTGCCGCGCAGCGACACCGGGTCGATCCCGGCCCGCTCGACCGCCTCCCAGGAGGCCTCCAGCAGCAGGCGCTGCTGGGCGTCGGTGGCCAGCGCCTCTCGCGGACTCATGCCGAAGAAGCCGGGGTCGAAGTCGGCGGCCCCCTGAAGGAATCCGCCGTAGCGCGTGTAGCTGGTGCCGAGGTGGTCCGGGTCCGGGTGGTAGAGCGCCTCGACGTCCCAGCCGCGGTCGGTGGGCAGGCCCGAGATCGCGTCGGTGCCCTCGCGCAGCAGGCGCCACAGGTCCTCGGGGGACGCGACGCCGCCCGGGTAGCGGCAGCTCATGCCGACGATGACGACCGGGTCGTCGTCGGCCGCCGCGCGGACGGGCGCCGCGGCGGCGGGGGCCGGGCCGCCCGTCAGACCGTCCAGGAGGTGCCCGGCGAGGGCGGTGACGCTCGGGTAGTCGAAGACGACGGTCGCGGAGGTGCGCAGCCCGGTGGCGGCGCTCAGGCGGTTGCGCAGCTCCACGGCGGTGAGCGAGTCGAACCCGAGGTCCTGGAACGGGCGGTGCGGGTCGACCTCGGAGGCGTCGGCGTGCCGCAGGACGGCCGCCACCTGGGCGCGGACCAGGTCGACGACGGCCTCGGTGCGGGCGCGCGTGTCCAGTCCGGCGAGGCGGCGGGCGAGGGCGCCCGCCGCCTCGGTGGCGGTCACGGCGGCGCGCCGCGCGGGGGTGCGGATCAGACCGCGCAGGAGCGGCGGCACCTCGCCCCGGGCGCGCAGCGCCGGGAGGTCGAGGCGGACGGGCAGCAGGACGGCCTCCGGGCGGGCGAGGGCGGCGTCAAACAGCGCGGTGCCGTCCGCCTCGGAGAGCGCCGGGGTGCCGAGCCGCGCGAGCCGGTCGAGGTCGGCGTCGGTGAGCCCGCCGGTCATTCCGCCGACGGCGGCCCACGGGCCCCAGCCGAGCGAGAGCCCGGGCAGCCCGGCGGCCCGGCGGGTGCGCACGAGGGCGTCCGCGAAGGCGTTGCCGGCGGCGTAGTTGGCCTGGCCGGCCGCGCCGACGGTCCCGGAGAAGGACGAGAAGACGAGGAATCCGGCGAGGCCGGGGCCACGGGTGGCCTCGTGGAGGTGCCACAGGGCGTCGGCCTTGGGCCGCAGGACTGCGGCGAGCCGCTCCGGGGTGAGGTGCTCGACGACGCCGTCGTCCAGGACTCCGGCGGCGTGCACCACGGCGGTCAGCGGGTGCGCGGCGGGCACCCCCGCGACCAGGCGCTCCACGGCGGCGCGGTCGGTGAGGTCGCACGCTTCGACGGCGACCTCGGCGCCGGCCTCGGTGAGCTGCGCGGCCAGTTCGGCGGCACCCTCGGCCGCGGCCCCGCGGCGGCTCGCGAGCACCAGGCGGCGCACGCCGTGCTCGGCCACCAGGTGCCGGGCGAGGACGGCGCCGAGACCGCCGGTGCCGCCCGTGATCAGGACGGTCCCGTCCGGGTTCCACGCGGTGCCGACGGCGGCCACCGCGCCGGCGCGGGCCAGCCGGGCCGCGAGCACCGCGCCGCCGCGCACCGCCAGTTGCGGCTCGTCACCGCCGAGGGCGCGCCCGGGCAGCGGGCCGCCGGCCGGGTCCAGGTCGACCAGGCCGAAACGGCCCGGGTGCTCGGCCTGCGCGGAGCGCACCAGACCCCACACGGCGGCCGCGGCCGGGTCGGTGACCTCGGCGTCCGCGGTGGTGGCGACGGCGCCCCGGGTCACGAAGACCAGCCGGCCGGGCGCGCCCTCGGCGAGCCACTCCTGAATCCGGGCCAGGGCCAGGGCCGTCAGCGCGTGGGCGGACCCGACCGGGTCGGCCGGGTCGCCCGCGAGCGGCACGAGCACCACCTCTGCCTGGCCCTCGCCCGCCGTCGGCAGCACACCGAGGCCGAGCGGGTCCGCCGCCGCGACGGCCACCGAGGCGGGCGCCGGTGCGCCGCCGCGCGGCCGGGACCAGCGCAGCTCGAACATCGCGTCCGGCACTGGCCCGACGCCCGCGCCGGCCGGCGCCGGGAGCGCCCGCAGCAGCAGCGAGCCGACCGAGGCGACCGGGCCGCCCGCCGCGTCGGCGACCTTGACCGACACCGAGTCGTCCCCGGTCGCGGACAGGCGTACCCGCGCCACCGACGCACCCGCGGCGTGCAGGCTGACGTCCTGCCAGGAGAACGGCACCCCGCGGAGCCCGAGGAACGCCGTCGCGTGCAGCGCCGAGTCCAGCAGGGCCGGGTGGATCCCGAACGCGCCCGCCTCGCCGCTCGCGCCCTCGTCCAGCGCGACCTCGGCGAACACGTCCGCACCGCGCCGCCAGGCCGCACGCAGCGCGCGGAACGCCGGGCCGTAGCGGAAGCCGGCGGCGGCGAGGCGTTCGTCCAGGCCGCCCAGGTCCAGCGCCTGTGCACCGGCCGGCGGCCACTGCGTGAACTCCTCCGCGAAGGGGCCGGGTCCGTCGGCCGCCAGGATTCCGTCGGCGTGCTGGGTCCACGGGGCGTCCTCGTCGCCCTCGGGCCGCGAGTAGACGCCGACGCTGCGCCGTCCGTTCGCGTCGGCCCGGCCGGCCCACACCTGTACCTGCACGCCGCCCTGCTCGGGCAGCGGCAGCGGCGCGGTGAGCGTCAGCTCCTCGACGCGCTCGCAGCCGACCTCGTCGCCCGCGCGCACGGCGAGCTCCAGGAAGGCCGTGCCGGGCAGCAGGACGGTGCCGTCGACGGCGTGGTCGGCCAGCCACGGGTGGGTGCGCAGCGAGAGCCGGCCGGTCAGCAGCAGGCCGTCGGTGTTGGCGAGCGAGACGGCGGCGGCGAGCAGCGGGTGGTTGGCCGAGCCGAGCCCGGCGGCGCGGACGTCGCCGGTGCGCGAGAGCGCGCTCTTCGGCCAGTAGCGCTTGTGCTGGAAGGCGTAGGTGGGCAGGTCGGCACGGCGGGCGCCGGTGCCCTCGAAGTAGGCGTCCCAGCGCACCGGCACGCCGCGCACGTGCAGCCCGGCCAGGGCCTCGGTGAGTGCCTCGGTCTCGTCGCGGCCGGGGCGCAGTGCGGCGAGGGCGCTGCAACCTTCGCTGGCGGGCTCGTCGAGGGCGCTCTGGGCGAGCGCGGCGAGGGAACCGTCGGGGCCGAGCTCGAGGAAGAGGGTGACGCCGTGGCCGCCGAGCCATGCGGTGGCGTCGGCGAACCGGACGGCCTGGCGGGCCTGGTCGGCCCAGTAGTCGGCGGAGGTCAGCTGCTCGACGGTGGCGAGCGTGCCGGTGAGGGTGGAGACGACCGGGACCGCGGGCGCCTGCGGGTCCAGGGCGGCGACGACGGCACGGAACTCGTCGAGCATCGGGTCCATGAGCGGCGAGTGGAAGGCGTGCGACACGCGCAGGCGCCGGACCCTGCGGCCGAGTTCGGCGAAGTGCGCGCCGACGGCCTCGGCCGCGGCGCACTCACCAGAGACGACGACGGCCTGCGGGCCGTTGACGGCGGCCAGCGACACGCCGTCGCCGAGCAGGGGCAGGACCTCGTCCTCGCCCGCCTGCACCGCGACCATGGCGCCACCGGCCGGGAGGGCCTGCATGAGGCGGGCCCGGGCGGCGACCAGGGCGCACGCGTCGGCGAGGGTGAACACCCCGGCGACGTGCGCGGCCGCGATCTCGCCGACCGAGTGGCCGGCCAGGAAGTCCGGGCGCACGCCCCAGGACTCCAGCAGCCGGTACAGCGCGACCTCGACGGCGAACAGCGCGGGCTGGGCGTGGCCCGTGCGGTTCAGCGCCTCCTCGTCGGCGCCCCGGATCACGTCGCGCAGCGGGGCGTCGAGCCGGCCGTCGAACTCGGCGAGCACCTCCTCCAGGGCGGCGGCGAACATCGGGAATCGGGAGGCCAGTTCGCGACCCATGCCGAGGCGCTGCGAGCCCTGGCCGGCGAACAGGAAGGCGAGCTTGCCGCGGCCGTGGGTGGTGCCGAGCACGGCCCGGCCGTCGCCCCCGCCGTCCGCCAGCGCGCTGAGCGCCGCGACGGCCTCGGCGCGTCCGGTCGCCGTGACGACGGCGCGGTGCTCCAGGGCGGCCCGGGTGGTGGCGAGCGCGTGGGCCAGGTCGGTGTCGGAGCCCTCGGCGTCCGCCGCCAGGAACGAGACGAGCCGCCCGGCCTGGGCCCGCAGCGCCTCGGGGGTACGGCCGGAGACCAGCCAGGGCAGCACCCCGGCCTCGACGGCCTCGGACGCGGGCGCCTCCTCCCCAGCCGGGGCCTCCTCGATGATGGCGTGCGCGTTGGTGCCGCTGAGGCCGAACGACGAGACGCCCGCCCGGCGCGGTTCCGCGCCCCGCGGCCACGGCGTCGCCTCGGTCAGCAGCTGGACGGCGCCGGACTCCCAGTCGACGTGCGTCGACGGCTCGTCCACGTGCAGGGTGCGCGGCAGCAGCTCGTGCCGCAGCGCGAGCACCGTCTTGATCACCCCGGCCATGCCGGCCGCGGCCTGGGTGTGGCTCAGGTTCGACTTCACCGAGCCGAGCAGCAGCGGGCGCTGCGGGTCCCGCCCGCGCCCGTAGGTGGCGAGCAGCGCCTGGGCCTCGACCGGGTCACCGAGGACGGTGCCGGTGCCGTGTGCCTCGACCGCGTCCACCTGGTCGGCGGAGAGCCGCGCGTTGCGCAGCGCCTGCTCGATGACGCGCTGCTGGGACGGCCCGTTGGGCGCGGTGAGCCCGTTGGAGGCGCCGTCCTGGTTGACGGCGGTGCCGCGCACGACGGCCAGCACCCGGTGCCCGTTGCGCCGGGCCACCGAAAGCCGCTCCAGGACGAGCACGCCGACGCCCTCGGCCCATCCGGTGCCGTCCGCGGCGTCGGCGAAGGAGCGGCACCGACCGTCCGAGGCCAGGCCGCCCTGGCGGGCGAACTCGACGAAGGTGGTGGGGGTCGACATGACGGTGACGCCCGCGGCGAGCGCCATGCCGCACTCCCCCGCGCGCAGCGACTGCGCAGCCAGGTGGAGTGCGACGAGCGACGACGAACACGCGGTGTCGACGGTGACGGCCGGGCCGACGGCGCCGAGGACGTAGGAGAGGCGGCCGGAGATCACGCTGGTCGCGTTGCCCGTCAGCACGAAGCCCTGGACGTCGTCGTCCGGCCCGGTGCGGTAGTCCTGCGGCATCGCGCCGACGAAGACGCCGGTGCGGGTGCCGCGGACGCTGCTCGGGTCGACGCCCGCCCGCTCGATGGCCTCCCAGGACGCCTCCAGCAGGACGCGCTGCTGTGGGTCCATGGACAGCGCCTCACGCGGCGAGATACCGAAGAAGCCCGGGTCGAAGTCGGCGGCACCCTGCAGGAACCCGCCCCGGACGTCGACCGGCCCGGATGCCGGGTCGAGCTCCCAGCCGCGGTCGGTGGGCAGGCCGGTGATGCCGTCCTCGCCGGCGACGAGCATCGCCCAGAGGTCCTCGGGAGACGCGACCCCGCCGGGGAAGCGGCAGCTCATCCCCACGATGGCGATCGGCTCCCGGGCGGCCGCCTCCAGCTCGTCCACCCGCTGCCGGGAGCGCTGGAGGTCCGCGCTGGCCCGCTTGAGGTAGTCCCGGAGCTTCTGTTCCTTGTCCATCATCGACGCAACCCATCTGGAAGACCGGCGAACGGCAGGGATCCGCTTGAGGACGGCCCGCGTGCCCGGCACGCGCGGCGCTCGCATTCCCGCACTCCAGCGCCCAGTCTCGATCGGGGCCCCGCCGAATTTCCCTAGGGTCTGTCGATCTCCGCCGAACTGCCACTGGACTGTAGGGAATTGCCGGACCGTTCGGCTGGATCGTCAGTTGCGCGAGCCATGGGCGCGGCCCGACCGGGCGCGGTGCCCCGACGTCGATGAGGATCACCGCCATGCCCGAACCCTTCCCGCACGGCGACGCGCCGAGAGTGCCGGGGCCCTCCACCGAGACCGCCGCGGACCAGGCGGCGTCCGAACTCAGCGCGCTCGACGAGCAGCTGATCGCCCAGCTGGCCCGACGCGTCCGCCTGGCCCGCGGCCACCAGCTCAGCCGCCGCGCCGCCGGATTGCCGACCACCAGCCTCGCCCAGGAGAACGCGATGCTGCGCCGCTACGCCGCCCGGTTCGGAAACCAGGGCGCCGAGATCGCGCTGGCGATCCTGGAGCTCTCCCGCTCCCCCGACCGGCCCGGTTCCGAACGGCGATAGGGCGGTGGGGGCTTCACCTCCCCACCGCCCCGCCCCGCCCTGCTGCCGTGCCGGGCCCGACGTCACCAGCGCGCGTCGGCCAGCACCTCGCCGTAGTCGCGGGCCAGCCGTGCCTGCTCCAGGTCGGACTCGACCATCATCCGCATGAGCTCCGGGAAGTCGACCTCCGGCTCCCATCCGAGCCTCTGCCGCGCGTTCCCGGCGTCCGCGCAGAGCGTCTCGACCTCGGCGGGCCGCACGAGCGCGGGGTCCACCTCGACGTACTCCTCCCAGTCGAGCCCGACGCACTCGAAGGCGATCCGCGCCGCGTCCCGCACCGAGTGCATCTGCCCGGTGCCGATGACGTAGTCGCCGGGCTGGTCCTGCTGGAGCATCAGGTGCATGGCCCGCACGTAGTCCCCGGCGAAACCCCAGTCGCGGACGGCGTCGAGGTTGCCGAGCAGCAGCCGGTCCTGCTGACCGAGCTTGATCTGCGCCACCGCGAGGGAGATCTTCCGGGTCACGAACTCGGCCCCGCGGCGCGGCGACTCGTGGTTGAACAGGATCCCCGAGACTCCGTACATTCCATAGGACTCGCGGTAGTTGCGCGTGATGTAGTGACCGTAGGTCTTCACCACGCCGTACGGGCTGCGCGGGTGGAAGGTGGTCCGCTCGGTCTGCGGGGACTCCGCCACCATGCCGAACATCTCGGAGCTGGAGGCCTGGTAGAAGCGGATCCGCCCGGGACCGGCGGCGGAGCCGGCCGGCTTGTTGATCCCGCTCACCATCCTGATAGCCTCCAGCACCCGCAGCACGCCGGTGCCGTTGACCTCGGTGACCAGTTCCGGCTGGCGCCAGGACATCGGCACGAACGAGATCGCCCCGAGGTTGTAGACCTCGTGGGGCTGGATCGAGTCGACGGCGGACACCAGGCTGCCCTGGTCCATCAGGTCGCCGTCGACGAACCGCAGGTCCGGGATCAGCCTGCTGACCCGGTCCTTCCGCGGGTTCGCCTGCCCTCGGGTGAGGCCCCAGACCTCGTACCCGAGGGAGATGAGGTGTTCGGCCAGGTACGACCCGTCCTGGCCGGTCACCCCGGTGATCAGTGCACGCTTGGACATCCGTTCCCCTTCAGCCACTGCTCGCGGGCCGTTCTCGGCACAGTCAGCGAACCAGAGGGACCGCTAAGGAATTTGCGAGACTTCCCACGGCCCGCTGTCCTTCCGCCGGGGCCGCGTTCCAGACGCCGCCTGGACGCCGGAGATCCGTGCGGTGCCGACGGGGCGCGCCGCCACCCTGTGCTGGGCGGACCGGGTCACGCCCGGTCACGCCGCTGTGGCGGACCTGTGAGCGGGGCTACCTGCGCTGCCACGCCGGTCGGGCCCGGCCCTGGCCCCGGTACGGGCGGCAAGCGCTGGCGGGTTGGGTGGGCCGCCGACAACTGGCCGGACAGCTCCTCCAGACAGGCGCCGCGCTCACCGGCGTCCACCCACGTCCGGCTTTCTCGGCGCCGGCAAGACCATCCTGCTCAACCACCTGCTGCACAACCGGGACGGCCTGCGCGCCGCAGTGAGCTGCTGCCGGCCGTCCAGCTCTTCAGGACGAACGGTCCCGAGCCGGGCGCGTGCGCGAGGTCGGTGGTGCCGTCGGGGAAGACGAACATCGACTGGGCGAGGACCAGGTCGAAGAAGCCGTCGGGGCCGTCGCGGACGGCGGACGCCCCGGCGTCGAGCCCGCCGAGCAGCCCGCTCTGCACGGTGGGGCTGGAGGCCAGTGCGCGGAGGCTGAACAGCACGTCCTGGGCGGTGAGTTTGCGTCCGTCGCTGAAGGTCGCGCCGTCCCGTAGCCGCACGGTCCAGCGGGTGGCGTCCGCGTTGGGCTCGACGGATTCGGCGAGCCGCCACACCGGGGCGCTGCCCTCGATCTCGCCGAGGGTGTCCCAGATCAGCCGGGCCCGGACGTAGTCGATCGCGCTCCCGGTCGCCTGGAGCACGCTGGTGGACTCGGCGCTGGATCCGGCGAAGGCCGCCCGCAGCTTGCCCCCTCGGCGGGGCGGGGCGGAGGCCGTGGGGCTCTGCGTGGCAAGTGGCGCGCGGGCGCTCGATCCGCTGCTGCACGCCGTGAGCAGGCCGCTGCCGAGCACCACGCCCGCGCCCACCAAGCCGAGCATCGATCTCTGGGATATCCGACGATGCGTCACCTTGCCCTCATTCATGGACGGTTCCCCAACCCTAAGGTGAAACGATAATGCTTTTCAATAACCCTGCGGGGGGCAACAGTTCAGGTGCCGCGCGACGATTCATCGCCCGTTTTGCCGGTCATGCGTAGATTTGAAGATGGACAGAGGGAAGGCGAACGTCATGAGCGCACCGGTCGACCACCGAACCCACAGCGAGCACGGCCACCACCACGGCCAGGGCTGCGGCCACGTGGCGGTGCCGCACGCCGACCACGTGGACTACGTCCACGACGGCCATCTGCACCGCGTCCACAACGGCCACGTCGACGAGTGCGAGTCGACCGGCCACGTCGAACACTCCAGCCACGCCCACGAGCACGGGCAAGGCTGCGGCCACACCGCCGTCCCCCACGGCGACCACGTGGACTACGTCCACGACGGACACCGCCACGCCGCCCACGCGGGCCACTGGGACGACCACTGACCGGCCCGGCTTCAGCGCACGGCCACCAGGACGCAGCTGTCGCCGTACTGGCAGACCGGCCCGGCACGGCGGAACCCGGCCTGCCGTAGCAACCGCTCGTGCCCGGCCGCCGACAGTCCGTTGCCGTCACCGTCGGCCGGTGGGAGCTGCCGCTGCCTGGCCGCGAGCAGTTCGGCGAACTCCGGGACCTGCGCTGCGGCGGCCCACCAACCGGCCCAGTCCTCCCCGGTGCCACGCCTTCCCCGGCGCTCGGCGCGGCACCGCCCCACCGTCCGGCTGAAGCGGGCGAGAACCGGGTCCTCCAGTGTCAGGTGGTCACCGTTGACCAGCACTCCGCCGGGTCGCAGCACGTCCGCCAAATCCCGGTAGATCTCCCCCAGGCGGTCCGGCCGCGGGTAGTGCAGCGCCGCGGTGGACACCACAGCGTCCACGGGCCCGTCGAGCGCCAGCTTCTCGGTCCAGCCCGGTTCGCCGATCATGACCTCGGCGTAGCGTGCCGCGTCCGGGCGGCCGACCCGGCCGAGTTCGAGCAGCAGCGGGTCGAACAGTTCGGGGAGCAGGTCCTCGCGCAGTGCGCAGCAGGGGCAGTCGTGCGTCAGCGGGACGTCCGACTCGCTGCGCGACCCTGCGGCGTCCAGGATGTCCCGCCGGACCCGGCCGTGGAGGGCGGCGTCGGTGAGGTCGTGGTGCAGCACGACGGCGTTCCCGCCGCCGCTCAGCAGTTCCAGGACCGCCTGGCGGCGCTCGGCCTCGTGGAGGCCGGCGACGACCACCACCGGCAGGCGGGTGTCGTCAGGCATTGCGTCTTCCTTTCGGCGTTGCGGCGTCGGCGTTGCGACGCCGGTCCGGAAGTCCGAGGGAGTCGGGTCGCGTCGCGGGCTGCGGCGATCCCGGTGCAGCCCGCGACGCGACCGGCCCGCGGACCGGGCTACCAGCTCGACTTGCGGACCCCGGGCAGCTGACCGGCGTGCGCGAGGGTGCGCAGGTTGATCCGGGAGAGGCCGAAGGCGCGCTGGTAGCCGCGCGGGCGGCCGTCCACGCTGTCGCGGTTGCGAACCCGCGTCACGCTGGCGTCGCGCGGCTGGCGCTGCAGCTCGGCCCGGGCCGCCGCGCGGTCCTCCGGGCTGCTCGCAGGGGACGCGATGATCCGCTTGAGTTCCGCGCGGCGCTCGGCATATTGCGCGACAACGGCCCGGCGCTGCTCGTTCTTGGCGATCTTGCTCCGCTTGGCCATCAGACCTTCTCCCCTCGGGCGCGGATGCGGGTGACGACGGCCTCGATGCCGATCGTGTCCACGGTCTTGATGCCCTTGGCGCTGAGGGTGAGCCGGACGTAGCGGCCTTCGCTGGGAATCCAGTAGCGCTTGCGCTGGATGTTGGGGTCGAACCGGCGGCTGCTGCGGCGGTGCGAGTGGGAGATGGTGTTGCCGAATCCCGGCTTGCGGCCGGTGAGCTGGCAGTGGGCGGACATCGCGACTCCGGATGGATGGGACGGTGCGCAGCCACGGATGCGGCTCCGGCTTCGGGAATGCCGTGGCCTCGGTTGGCGTTGCCACTCTACAGCTAGATGGAAACGAAAACCATTTCGCTATGATGACGGCTCACCCGCCACCGATCCGCTCCAGGAGGACGCCATGGCGCGCAACGACCTGCGCCCGATCATCAAGCTCCGCTCGACCGCCGGCACCGGCTACACGTACGTGACGCGCAAGAACCGCCGCAACGACCCGGACCGCCTCGTCCTGCGCAAGTACGACCCGGTCCTCGGCCAGCACGTCGACTTCCGCGAAGAGCGTTGACCCCAGAAACCCACCCGAGGAGTAGCCCCATGAAGCCCGGTATCCACCCCGCCTACCGCCCCGTCGTCTTCCGCGACCGCGTCGGCGGACTGACATTCCTCACCAGATCGACGGCCACGAGCGACCGGACCATCGAGTGGGAGGACGGCAACACCTACCCCGTGATCGACGTGGAGATCTCCTCCGCCAGCCACCCCTTCTACACCGGCGCCGCCCGCGTCATCGACACCGCCGGTCGCGTCGAGCGCTTCGAGCGCCGCTACGGCGCCCAGGCCGCCCGACGCCGGGGCTGAGCCGCAGATCGCGCGCGAAGGCCCGGGTGGTCCTTGATTCCAAGGACCACCCGGGCCTTCGCGCCGGCGGCAAGCAGCCGAGGGCCTCAACTGCGCCGGGTGATGGCGGGCGTCCGAGGCGGCGTGATGCGCTGCAGATCAAGGGCGGCGGGCAGTTCGGCAAGGCCGGGCCCGCCCGCGAGCGCGTAGTCGAGGATGAGGGCGATGCTGTCGTCGTCGAGCGCCCACCCCAGCCAGACCGGACGGCCGCCGCGGGTGCGGCCGTGACTGGAGGGCTGGACGACGATGACGTTGGACTGGAGGCAGGCGTCCAGGCAGTCCGTCGTCCGGACCACCAGCGCGCCGCCGGATTCCTCCGCCGCCGCCCGGAGCCGGGCGAGTTGGCCATCGTGGTCGGTTCCGGTGTGCTTGCGGACACTGCCGCAGCAGCAGCCGCGGCAGACGACCACCGTGCACGGCCGCCCTCCTGGCCGTAGGGTCACCGGCTCAGGTCGTCCGGCATCGGCCATGCCTCCACCCGCCCCTCGTAGTCCGCGACCACCAGCACGTCCGGTTCCGCCCAGGCGAGTGCGGTGACCGGCTCCGGCAGTTCGCGTTCGTGGACGGGCCTGAGCAGCGCCCCGGCTCGTCCGCCGTCGGCCCGCCACAGCGCGACCTTCTGCTCGGCTCCGGCGCTGGCCAGGATCGCGCCGCTGCCGGGCCGCCAGGCGAGGGCGGTGACGGTCTCGTGGGCACGCAGCGCGCGGGGCTTGGTGCCGGCGGGGCCCTTGCCGGAGAAGTCCCAGACGGTGATGTCGGGGGCGCCGTCGGAGGCGAGCCAGCGGCCGGTGCCGTCGAAGGCGAGGCGGGCGATCTTGTCGGGATAGCCGTGCATGGTGAGTTCGTCGCCGTCCCTGGTGCGCCAGATGTGGATGCTGGCGTCCTGGTTGCCGGTGCAGATCCAACGGCCGTTC
Source organism: Kitasatospora sp. NPDC001683 (assembly GCF_053596495.1). NCBI lineage: Bacteria > Bacillati > Actinomycetota > Actinomycetes > Kitasatosporales > Streptomycetaceae > Kitasatospora > Kitasatospora sp. NPDC001683. The sequence goes on along the minus strand of NZ_JBSFGK010000021.1, from coordinate 73,761 downwards.
GGGTTCAGGGCGATGGCGAGGTGGGAACCCACGTACTTGTACTCGGCAACCGGCTGCGCACTGTGCCGCTCGTGGCAGCGGACGCCGCCGTAGGCGGAGCTGACGAGGCGTCGGCCGTCCCGCAGCCAGGCCAGGTCGGTCACGGTGCTCGGCGCGAGGTCGGTGCCCCACTGGCGGACGCCGTCGGGGTCCAGGACGTGCACCCGGCGACCGGTGGCGACGGCGACCCGGTCCGGCGAGGCCCACCTCACGGCAGCCGACCAGGAACCGGTCTCCGAGCCGAGGAAACGGCCGTCCGAGCGCCGCCACAGGCCGTACCCGGCCGGACCGGCCAGCGCGAGGTGGGCACCGTCCGGGGAGAACTCCAGCGCGAGCAGGCCGCCCGGCAGGGTCACCGTTCCCACCGGGAACCCCTCCGCGGCGTCCAGGATCCACGCCGTCCCGGCCGCGCCGGCGATCGCGACCAGGCCACCGCCGGTGGCGACGGCGACCGGCGCGTCGTCGACCTCCGTGGTCCACAGGGCATTCGACGTGGCGATGGTCATGCGGCTACTCCGGCGAGGCAGGAGGCGAAGCCCGCGTTGAGGGCTTCGCGGTCGAGGTTGCGGCCGATGAAGACCAGCTTGTTGCGGCGGGTCTCGCCCGCGCGCCACTCGCGGCCGTTCTCGCCCTCCAGCAGCATGTGGACACCCTGGAAGATGTACTGCCGGTCCTCCCCTTCGATGGCGAGGATGCCCTTGGAGCGGAAGATGTCCGCGCCCCGGGTGCGCAGCAGCTGCCCGAGCCAGGAGTTCAGGCGCTCCTCGTCCAACTCGCCCTCCAGGTCGATGCCGACCGAGGTGACCGTGGTGTCGTGCTGGTGCTCGGTCTCGGTGAGGAACGTCGGGTCGCCCTCCAGGACCCGGTCGAGGTCGAAGGCGTGCACGTCGAGCACCCGCTCTAGGTTCACCTTGGCCTGCTGGGCCGGGATGATCTCCACCAGGGCGTTGATCGCGCGGATGTGGGAGGTGACCTCGGCGATCTGCTCCGGTGTGGCGAGGTCGGTCTTGTTGAGCACGATCCGGTCGGCGAAGGCGATCTGCTCGACGGCCTCGTTCTCGACGCCCTCGGGCTTGACCTCGGTGAGGTGCTCGAGGACGTGGGCGGCGTCGACCAGCGTGACGATCGCGTCCAGGCGCAGCTGGGAGGAGATCTCGTCGTCCATGAAGAAGGTCTGGGCGACGGGGGCGGGGTCGGCGAGGCCGGTGGTCTCGATGACGATGCGGTCGAAGCGTTCGCGGCGGCGCATCAGGGCGCCGAGGATGCGGATGAGGTCTCCGCGCACGGTGCAGCAGATGCAGCCGTTGTTCATCTCGAAGATCTCCTCCTCGGCATCGAGCACGAGGGCGTCGTCGACGCCGACCTCGCCGAACTCGTTCTCGATGACGGCGATTCGGAGCCCGTGCTGCTCGGTGAGGATGCGGTTGAGCAGGGTGGTCTTGCCGGAGCCGAGGAAGCCGGTCAGCACCGTGACGGGGACCCGGCCGTCTTCGGTCGTCGCAGCCTCGATCGGCTCGGTCTCGGGGGTGGTCATGGTCATTCTCCTTCCGGAGCGCCCGGCGGTTCGGCCAGGGCGCTTGCGAGCAGTTCGGGGGTGATCTCGTCCAGGGGGTGGTGTAGCGTCCAGCGGCGCGTGGCACCCGAGGGCGGCAGCACAGCGACGACCGTCTCCACCGGTGGGCATCCCGGTTCGGTGCAGTCGAGTTGGCGGATCATGACGATGTCGTCGTCGGCCAGTGCGAGCAGTTCGCGGGTCTGGTTCTTCAGCGCGCTCGACAGCGCCGCGAGGCGCGGGGAGGCCGGTCTGGGCATGGCGAGTGCCTTCCTCGGTAGGGAAGTTTGGTCGGGGCCGACCGCTGGTCAGCCGGCAGTACGGCAGTTGGGACAGATGCCCGCCAGCTCGACGGTGTGGTGGACCTCGCCGAAGCCGGATATCTCGGCGATGTGCTCGGCCCAGGCCTCGACGGCGGTCGAGTCCACTGGCCGGCTGAGGCCGCACTCGCGGCAGATCAGGTAGTGCCGGTGATCGGGGCCGGGCCGGTAGCGGAACAGCCGCTCACCGTTGGCGTCTCGCACGACGTCGGCTCGGCCGACCTTCGCGAGGGCGGTCAGGGTGCGGTAGACGGTGCTCAGGCCCACCCGCGAGCCGGCCTGGACCAGTCTGGCGTACAGCACTTGGGCGCTGACGAACTCCTCGGACTCGGCCAGCGCCTGGAGGACCTCGGCGCGGCGCGGGGTCGGCCGGCCGATCAGCTCGACGTCACCGGCTGCGGGACGAACGGGTGTGCCGTTGGCCCGACGGCGTTCGGCCCGCTCGGCGGCGTCGGCGAAGGCGGTCGGCTTCGTGTCGGTCATCCTCTCCCCCGTTTCCCCGCTTGGTCAGGCCGTCGCAGGGTGGGCGGCGCGGGCCGGGCGGACGAGGAAGGTGGCCGCGTACACGGCGGTGGCGACCGCCATGATCGCGAAGCTCGGCGGCAGCTTCGGCGCCGCCGCGCTGAGGAGCAGGCCGCCCCACATCTCCGCGACGGCGAGCGCGGCGGACAGCGCGAGCGCGCGGTACGGGCGGTCGGTGAGTCGGATCGCCGCGCCCGCCGGGGCGGCGAGCAGTCCCAGCAGCAGGAGCGAGCCGACGGCTTGGGTGGCCTCGCCGGCGCAGGCGCCGACCAGCGCGAGGAACATGAAGCCCAGCACCCGTACCGGCACTCCGCGGGCGGCAGCCACGGCCTCGTCCAGGGTGGCGAACAGCAGCGGCCGGGCGATCAGCAGCACGATCAGGCAGACCGCGCCCGCGACGGCGACCGCGACGGTGATCTGGTTGCCGTGCAGGCCGAAGATCGAGCCGAACAGCACGCTCGTTCCGGCGCCGCCCTGGGCGCCGCTGCGCGAGGTGGTGTAGACGGTGAGGAAGAACGCGCCCAGGCCGAGGATCCAGGCGAAGACGCTGCCGATCACCACGTCGTCCGCCCGGCCCCGGCGGCCGAGACCGCCGATGAGCAGGCCGACGCTGATGGTCGCGGCGAACAGCCCGAGGCGCAGGTCGTATCCGCCGGCCAGGGCGGCCATCGCGCCGGTGAACGCGACGTGGCTGAGCGCGTCACCGGTGAAGATCTGGGCGCGCAGCACCAGGAAGTAGCCCACCAGACCGCACGCCAGCGCGATGAACGTCCCGGCGAGCAGGGCGTGTTGGAAGAACGCCTGGCTGATGACCGTACTCATGCGGCACTCCCCATCTGTAGTGGCGCCCGACGGCCGGCGGCCTCGCGGGCGAAGCGGAACAGGTGGGCGAGGACGAAGGCGGCGAAGGCGAAGCCCGTCACGAAGAAGCCCAGCGGGTACGGCTGGTAGTACGCCGCGATCAGTCCCGCCCAGCACGCCGCCATAGCGAGGAGCACCGACAGCAGCAGGCTCAGCCCCGGCCGGGCGGTGAGCTGCTGGGCGGTCGCGGCGGGGATCACCATCAGCGCGAACACCAGCAGCGTGCCGGTGATCTGGCTGGCCTCGGCCGTGGCCGCGCCCAGCAGGACCAGGAACAGCGTGCCCAGCAGCCGCACCGGCACGCCCCGCCCGGCCGCCACCTCCGGATCCACCGAGGCGAACAGCAACGGGCGCCCGATCACCGCCAGCACCGCCAGCACCACAGCGCCGACGACCGCCAGGGTCACCACCTGGCCGGTGGTGATGCCCAGGAAGTCGCCGAACAGCAGCGCCGTCGGCCCCTCCAGCAGGCCCTTGTACAGGCTGATGAAGAGGTAGCCGCAGGCCAGCGCGAACGCCTGGACCGTACCGGTGACGGCGGACTCCTCCGCGCCGCCGTCCCGGCCCTCGCGCTGCATCGCTGCTATCACCAGAGCCGCGGCTACGCAGAATCCGAAGTAGCCGAGCGAGGTGGAGAAACCGGCCAGGACGGCCAGCGAGGCACCGGGGAAGGCCGCGACCGAGAGCGTGTGTCCGGCAAAGGTCTGCCGGCGCAGCACCATGAACCAGCCCACCACCGCACACACCACGGCCACGATCAGCCCGGCCCGAAGGCGTTCACCATGTACAGGTAGGACCACATGTCCTGGAAGTCCGCGAGGAGTTTCCAGGAGAACACCGGCGAAGTCGCGTCGGAGGCCAGCGGAACGACATCAGTGATCATCCCGGCCTCCCCCGCCGTGCCGGTCGGTGTGGACGGCCGGGGCCTCCGGCTGCCCGACCACCACCAGTCGGCCGTCGCTCGTGCGCAGCACCTCGACGGGCGTGCGGTACAGCCGGGTCAGCGTCTCGGAGGTGATCACCTCGGCCGGGGTGCCGGCCACGGCGCCGCCCTCGGCGATGTAGACCACCCGGTCCAGGTGATGGAGTATCGGGTTGACGTCGTGCGCGACCATCACCACCGACACCCCCTCCTCATGACAGATCCGGCCCAACAGCCCGGCGATCGCGCCCTGGTTGGGCAGGTCCAGGCTGTCCAACGGCTCGTCCAGCAGCAGCACGCGCGGACGCCGAACCAGCGCCTGGGCGATCAGCAGCCGCTGCTGCTCACCGCCCGAGCACTGCCCTATCGGCCGGTGCGCGTACTTGGCTGCGCCGACCAACTCGATGACCTGCTCGACACGTTCACGCGCCGCCCGGCGCTTCGCCCGGCCCAGGCCCGGGACGGGGATCCCCCACTGATCCCCGTCCAGGCCCAGCCGCACCACATCCACCCCACGGATGCGGACGCTCGCGTCGAAGTTGCGGCGCTGCGGCAGGTAGCCCACCGCGGTGCTCCGCTCCCCGGGTGCCGCGCCGAGAACGCGGACCTCGCCGGCCGCCGCCGGGAGGATCCCCAGCAGGACCTTGACGAGGGTGGACTTGCCGACGCCGTTGGGGCCGAGGACGGCGGTGAACTCCCCGGCCCCCACGGTCAGATCGACACCCGACCACAGGGTCCGCCCGCCCACGCGCACGGCCGCACCGCGCAGCGACAGCACCGACTCCCCACCGGGCGCGTTGCGCTCCATCTCGGTACGGCCCATCTCGCTACGGACCCGTTCGATCGGGTGGATGCTCACTTGCCCGTCGCCTGCTTCAGCGCGTCCGCGATGCCCTGCAGCTCCTGCGTCTGCCAGTCCTGGAAGGTGGCACCCGCCGGGGCGAGGGTCTCGGTGACCTGGGCGACCGGGATGCCCTGCGCCTTCGCGGCGTTGACCTGGGCCACGACGTCGGGGTTGGAGTTCTGGGTGTTGTAGATGTAGATCTTGATCTGCTTGCCGGAGATCTGCTGGTCGATGGCGGCCTTGTCGGCGGCGGTCGGGTCCGTGCCCTCGCTCTCCGCGTCCAGGAACGTCTCGGGCGTCAGCATCTTCAGGCCCAGGCTCTCGGACATCGGGGTGACGATCGACTCGGACGCGCCGATCGGGGTATCCGCGTACTTCTCCTTGATGTCGGCTTCGAGCTGGTTGTACTTGGCCAGCGTCTGGGTGGTGAAGGTCTTCTTCTGGGTGTCGAAGTAGGCCGCGTCGGCCGGGTCTATCTTCTTGTAGTCGGCGGTGATCTGGTCGATCACCCTGGTGACGCTGTCCGCCGAGTACCACTGGTGCGGGTTGTCACCCTCCTTCTTGCCCAGCAGGTCACCGACCTTCAGCGTGGTGCGACCGGAGGCCGGGTTCGCGGACAGCAGCTTGTCCGACCAGGCGTCGTAGCCGATCCCGTTGCTGATCACGTAGTCCGCGCCCGCGACCGTGCGGCCGTCGGCGGCGGTCGGCTCGTACGAGTGCGGGTCGGTGTCCGGGTTGGTGATCACGCTCGTCACCTTCACGTGGTCCCCGCCCAGCTGGGTGGCGATCGAGCCCCAGAAGTTCTCCGCCGCGACGACCTGGATCACCTTCGAGCTCGCGGTGCCGCTCGACCCCGCGGACGTGCTCTTCGCCGGCGAGCTGGTGGAGCACGCGCTGGTCGCGACGAGGGCTGCGACCGCGGCCGCACCGAGCACGATTCTCGGAAGGCGGCGGGGCTTGCTGAACGGGACGACACGCATGGCGGATTGCTCCTCGAAACCTGCCGGATCCGCCGTCTGGGCGGGGTCCGGCTCCGTTGGACGGCATCACCATAGATGGAAACGGTTTTCATAACCAGCTACTTCGAGAGCGAGATGGAAATCATTACCAAAGCTTGGCGGCCAGCGAACCATCACCAGCGGCCGCCCTGGCCAGCTCGGCCCGATCGCCTCGACATCCGGGGTGACGTCACCGCTGCGGCCGAGACCCTCCGACGTGCTGCGGCTCCGGCGGACCTCTACGAGCAGTGCCTCACCGCGGTCCGGGACGGCGGCTGAGACGCCCCCGACCAGCGGGCTCGGCCCACTGCCGCCCGCCTCCGCCTGCCCGGGTCACCGCCGTGTCGTAGCGAGCGCGACGGTGACGGCCGCAACGAGCAGGAGCGCCGTGGTAGGGGCGATCCGGCGGTCTCCACGAGTCGAGTGCACGCCTCTCGCCCCGATCCGCGGCAGTACGGGCCCGGTAGCCGCGGCCAGGGTCAACCAGGGTGCGACGCTGGTCAACGGCCTCAGGAGCAGCCCGACGGCGCCCAGCGGGCCGGGTCGTTGGGGTGGGATTCCAAGGCGGTCACGGTGAGGGTCATCCACGGTCGCAGCGGGAGGGTGCCGAGCACCTTCTCGCGGAGCTCGTCCTCGTCTGCGGCCCGCCAGATGCCGATGCTGCGCAGCTCGCCGACCGGGCGCCACAGCCTCGCCAGGCGGCCGGCAGCGGCCAGTTCGCGGGCGCGGACGGCCTCGGCGGCGCGGCGGCGGTCGACCTCCTCCGCGGGGGTGCCTTCGGGCACGGTGGTGGTGATCTCGACCAGGAACTCGTTCAGGGCTTCGTGCGGGAACTGGATCATGTCAGGCTCCGTACAGGGGTGCTCGGTGAGTGGGCGGGGCGCTGCGGGGCGCTCCGCCGTGCGGTGCGCCGCCCTGTGTTCATCGTGCGTCCGTCACCGGACCGGGCGCCACGACCGGCGCCCTTCCTGCTGATGGGCGCAGCCTCCCAGCGCTCGTAGCATGTGGGGCGTGGAGCTGCGCCGACTGCGGTGCTTCGTCACGGTCGCCGAGGAACTGAACTTCGGCCGGGCCGCCACGCGCCTGCTGATCGCCGGCCCCTCGCTGTCGCAGCAGATCAAGGCACTCGAACGCGACCTCGGGGTGCGGCTGTTCGACCGCGACCGGCGCTCGGTGGCGCTCACCCCGGCGGGGACCGCGCTGCCGCCCGCCGACCGGGGCGGGAATCCCCCGGCACCGCCACTCCCGGGGGGAATGCCCCGGGCCCGCCGGAGCCCGCCCGCCGCCGACCGGGAGGGGCGGGCGGTCATGGTCCGAGCCGCTCAGTAGGTGTGGAAGCCGTCGCTGAGCCGCGCCCCGGCGGGGAGCCCGATGCTGCCGCCGATGCCGCTGTCCCCGCTTCCGGGACCATGTGCCGTTCCGTGGACGGTGGCGGGATCGTTGCCAAGGACCTCCATGACGTCGATCTCGCCGTTGGCGGGCCACGGGTGCTGGTCGATGTCCGCACCCGTCATCCAGAACGCCGGCCACAGCCCCGACCCCGTGGGAACGCGGATCCGGGCCTCGAACCGCCCGTACGCGCGGGCGAACCGCTCCTTGGTGGTGATCCTGCCGGAAGTGATGTCACAGGTTCCCGCCTCGCACGGCGCCATCCCCGGCAGGCTCTCCCTCCGGGCGGTGATCGCGAGGTTGCCGGATCCGTCGAGCGACACGTTCTCGCGCCGGTCGGTGTAGTACTGCCACTCGTCGTTGCCCCACTGCGGCTCGCCGCCGCGGTCGAAGCCCCACTTGCCCGGGTCTGGCGCGGCGCCGGCCGCACCGTCGAACTCGTCCGACCACGCCAGTTGCCAGGACGGGGAGGAAGGAGGCGGGGACGGGCTCGCGGGCAGCTCACAGCCTGTCAGCGCCAGCACCAAGGCGACTCCCAGCCCGGCCGCGACCCGTGTCCCGCGCCCCACGCCCCTCACGGCCTCGCTCTCGGGGATCAGGACGTGCCGCATGTCTGGCGGAGGTGTCCCACACTGCCTGCGGGCACGAGCTTCTTGTCCCGCCGCACGATGCTGATCCTGTCTCCCCAGCCTCGGCACGCGGTCTTCATGCCGGAGTCGGTGTACTCGATCACGATCACATGGTCGCCGAACGCGGCGGTGTAGTCGCCGCACTCGTTGTACTGGCCACACTCCTCCGCCACCGCGAAGTCGGCGCCGACCTCCTTGCGGGCCGGGGCGAGCTCCGGGGTGTTCTTCTGACCGACGGCCAAGCCCTTCTCGTGCGCGTGCGCCGCGAGCAGGGACAGGAACGCCTTGGCGTCGTCCGCGGTCAGCAGCCCGTCCGGCGCCCGGGTGTACGTGTCGTAGTTGTCGGCTTCGACGGCCTGGTATCCCTTGGCCGCGCACTCGTCGATCCAGGTGTTCAGCTTCTGCCCGATCCGCTTGCGCTTGGCTTCGGTGTGGATGTCCAGCATCGCCTCCCCCCATTCCTTGTCCATGACGACCTTCCCGGCCTGGTCACGGAGCAGCAGGTCGGCCTCCCACTCCTTCTCCGCACCGGGCTGGGCCTGGAAGCCGTTGAGGTAGCAGATGTTGTAGCTGCCCTGCGCGGGCGGCGCCGTGTGGTCACGGGCGAGGACGGTCACACCCGGCGCGGGGGTGGAGGGACCACCGAGCTGGTAGTCGATGCCCGCGTGCACCGGGGGAAGCGTCACCTGGGACGGTCGCCCGCCGGGTTCGCCCGAAGGCGCGCCGGTCGCGGCCGGTGTCCCCTGGGACGATGAGGGCGCCTCCTCGGAACTCCCGCCGCCCGAACAGGCGGTGGTGAGAAACGAGGCGATGACGGTTGATGCCGTCAGCGCCACGACCGAGCGCCGGGAGAGAACCCTGCTCACATGCACGATCAATGCTCCAGTTCATGCGGGAAACCGTCCCTGCCCCGGTCGCCGCGACCGACACCGGGCCACGGCCCGGACGAGTGGACGGCTCTACTGTGTCCGACGCCGGATGAGCGGAGCATGAGGCGCCGGAACGGTGTCGCCGGCGCCCGGCCGGCCCTCGCGGTTCAGCTGCTCGTCCGCTCCGGCAGGCACAGCTCGGCCACGGCCCCGCCGCCGGAAGCCTGCGACAAACGGGCGGTGCCACCGTGGAGTTCGGCCACCCAGCGCACGATGGCCAGTCCCGTGCCGGTACCGGTGCTCCCCGCTCCGGCGACCCTGCGCTCGAAGACCCGCTCGCCCTCCCCCGCGGGCACGCCGGGGCCGTGGTCGCGCACCGCGACCCGGCCGGCGGTGACGGTGACCTCGACCGGAGTGCCGCCGCCGTGGCGGAGGGCGTTCTCGACGAGGTTGCGGACCGCCTGGGCCAGCAGTTCGGGATCCCCCTCGACGACGACCGCCTCGGCGCTGACCGTCACCCCGGCCGGGTCCGGCAGCTCCTGCACGGTTTGCTCGACGAGTTGGTCCAGGCGCAGTGGGGTGCGTTCGATCTCCTGGGTGCCCGCCTCGGCCCTGGCCCGGGCCAGCAGTCCGGTGACCAGGCGCCCCAGCCGGTCGACCAGCCGGACCGCCTCGTTCAGGGCGGCCGGCGCCCCGCCCTCGGCGGTGGTTCCGTGCTCCACGACCAGACGCAGGGTGGCCAGCGGTGTGCGCAGTTCGTGCGCGGCCTCGGCGAGGAACTGCTCCTGCTGTTCGAGTCCGCGCAGGGCGGGTCGCATGGCGCGCCCGGTCAGCAGGTGGCCTACTGCGGCCGCCACCAGCACGAGCGCGGCGCAGCCGGCGGCCAGCCACTCGACCAGCCGCGCGTGGTCCGCCTCGCCGCGCGCGGGGTCTGCCCCGACCAGGACGGCGGAGCCGAGGATCTTGCCGTCCCAGACCGGGGCCACGGCCCAGCGGTACGAACGGCCGTCGGCCGTGGGGGCGGTGACCACCACGGTCTCCTGCTCCTGCTGGACCGTCCGCCAGAGCTCCTCCAGCCGGGTCTGCTCCGGCAGGGCGGTTCGCGCGGGCTGGGCGTGGCGCAGCTGCGGAGCCGCGCCCGGGGCGGCCTGGATCACGCCGAGGGCCATGGCGTGATCGGCGAGGCTGTCGTCGTAGATGCCGTCGAGGCGCAGTACTCCGCTGTCGTCGTAGTAGAGGACGCGCGCCAGGCCGTCGGCGCCGTGGCTCACCGTGTCGTCCAGGCCGCGGGCACGGGACTGGCTGTCGGTGTGGACGGCGATGGCGGCGAGCACCACCAGGCAGGCCGCGGTCGTGGCGGCGAAGAGCAGGGTCATCGCCCACCGGACGCGGTGCAGGCGTGCGACGGCGGGCGTACGCCCGGTCACGGGCGATCGGCCGGATCGGCGAGGCGGTATCCGGCGCCGCGGACCGTCTCGATGAGTTCGGGCGGGCCGAGTCGGCGGCGCAGCTGGCCGATGAGGACGTCCACGACGTTGGACAGCGGCTCGGTGTGCTCGTCCCAGCAGCGCTCGATGAGCTCGCTGCGGGTGACCACCTCGCCGGCCCGCAGCATCAGCACCTCCAGGACCGCGAACTCCTTCGCGGTCAGGGTGAGCAGCACACCGGCGCGGCGCACCCGGCGGCGGGGGAAGTCGAGGTCCAGCTCGCCGACCCGCAGCTCGGGCAGCCGCGCGGGCTGGTCCCGGCGGCACAGCGCCCGCACCCGGGCGTTGAGCTCGGCGAACGCGAACGGCTTGACGAGGTAGTCGTCGGCGCCGTGCTCGAAGCCGGCCACCCGGTCGGCGACGGCGTCCAGCGCGGTGAGCAGGAGCACCGGAAGGCTGGAGCCCGCCCTGCGCAGGGCAGCGACCAGCGTGAGCGCGTCCCCGTCCGGCAGGGAGCGGTCGGCCACCACGCAGTCGTAGCCGTTGACGGCCAGTTTGAGGTCGGCCTCGGCCAGATCACCGGCCAGGTCGACGGCGAACCCCGCCTCCCGCAGCCCCCGCACGACCACCGGGGCCAGGTCCGCATCGTCTTCGATCACCAGTACGCGCACGACAGGTGAGCCTACCGGGCCGAGATCGGCCTCACGCTCGGCCGGGCGGGCCGCACCCGTGAGGCGGGCCCGGACCAACCACGCCGTCCCAGCTGCCGTTGCGACGGCGGCCGCCCTCCTCGTCGCACTCCACCAGGGTGGGATGCGCCCGGTCACGGCACGATCGTGTCGGTCGTAGGACAGTGGCCTGCGTACGGGATGCTCCTCGGGCTCCCACCGGGCAGCCCCGGGGACGGGGGCTGCCCGGTTCCAGCGGACACGGACGAACGTGCGGGCTGGGCGGCACGCGGACGCGTGCGCGGTGCGTCCGGTGTACGACGTACTGCGAGGTACTACGAGGCCGTCTCGGGTGAAACGGACACTACCTGAACCGCGTTCAGGCCCAGATGCCGGGTTCGACCGCGTTCAGGGCCACCCGTACCGCGCCCGGGGCGAGCCACTCGTCCAGCGGAACGGCAACGACCCCGGGGAGCGGCCTGCGCGGCTTCGACGGGACCGCTGTCGCCGGAGTGGGCGCGGTGCTCAACTGCCGTTGTTCTGAACGAAGGTCCAGGTGACGTTGATGACGCCGAGGTTGGGGTCGGCGAGTTGCTGGAAGGCGGGGGCGCTGAGGTCGATGTGGGCGGGGTCGCAGGTGGGGCACTTGTCGGCGACGGGAACGGTGATGGTGGTGCCGTTGTAGGTCACCTGCACCGAGACGCCCTGGCAGAGCGGGTCGCTGTTCGGGTTGGCCGCGGTCCAGTAGGCGGCGGGAACGGCGACCAGCAGGTCTGTGGAGGCGTTGATGGGGGTGCCGCAGGCTCCGTTGCCGGCGTCGTTGTAGTAGGTCGCGGTGCCGTCGACCGGCTGGTCGACGGGGACGTCGGCGGTGGCGGGACCGGCGGCGAGGAGGGTGAGTGATCCGGCGGCGAGCAGGCTGCCGGCCCACAGACGTATGCGGTTCGATCGGGGCATGGTCTTCCTTCATGGTGAGTTCGGGAGTGGTGGTTGCGTCGGTGGGCCTGCGGCTGGGGCCGTCCGGTGGCTCGGCCCGGTCGGCGCGGGACCCGTGGTCGCGAGGGTGACGAGGGTGAAGTGCGCCTGCTGGCCGGTCGGGTGACCTCGGGGATCAGGCGAGGGTGTAGCTGGAGCCGAAGGCGGTGACGGTGAGCGGGCCGTCGAGGTTGTGGTTGCCGCTCCGGGCGATCCGGCGCAAGCACTCGACCCGGTCGACCGACTTCGACCACTCGTCCTTGGTGGCGGAGTTGGCGGGGTTCAGCAGGTCGTCGATCCGGACGTCGAAGAACGCGTCCAGCCATGCCGCCTCGCCCACGGCGGCCGGCGCGCCGACCTTGTCGTCGGTCCGGCTGATGAGCGCGGGCAGTGCGTCGTACGCGCTGCCGTTGCTGTGCTGGATCGAGGCGTCGTACAGCTCGGCGCGGGCCAGCGCGGTGCTGAGGCCGAGCTGGCCGGCGTCGGCCATGGCGGGGGCGAAGTACCGCTGGGCGACCTGCTCGTCCTGCACCTGGCGGAATACCGCGTCGTTTGCCGCCTGTTGCCAGGCGGCGAGGTAGTCGGCCTCGGGCAGGCCCGAGGTGTCGGCACTGCCGGCGGCGGCCAGTCGCTGGAGTTCGGGGATGAACCGGGCGAGCGGGTTGTCCGGCACCAGACCGGTGTAGGCCTGGATCACCTGGAGCGCGTCGCCGTCGCTCGTGGTGAAGCCGGCCCGGCCCGCCGTCACGCCCCGGCCGTCGCCGAGGTCCTGCGCATAGCCGTACTGGATCTCGGTCGTGCTGTTCTCGAAGATGCTGATCAGCTGGTCGGCCCGGCGGTGCTGATCATCCGTCATCCCGCCGTCAGCGGAGGCGCGCTGTGCCACGGCGGCCGCGGGGGGACGGCCGGCGAGCGCGGCCGAACCGGCGAGGACCACCGAGGCGGCGACGGCCGCGATGAGGCACTGTACGCGGATACGGCGCATGATGCGCTCCGATCGGGAGTGTTCGTGGAGTGGGCCGGGCGCGGCGCACGTGGAGAAGGACAGGAACGGCCGGGGCCCAGCTACTCTCGTCCCCCTCGGGCCCCGCGCGGTGCGCGAGGCCCGAGGACACGGATCCGCCCGGGCGCTACGGGACCTGTGGGTGGCCGGAAGCGGGCGGTCAGCGAACGGCCGGAACGTCGTCGGTGAAGTTGTTGTTGGCCAGGTCGCTGAGGATCTGGTCCATCGCCGCGACGCTCTGGCTGCGGTCGTTCTCCTGCGAGCCGTCGTGCATGAGGATCACGCCGCCGCCGCTGAACTGCCGCTTGTAGTTCTGGAAGATGGTGTCGACACCCGGGGTGCGCCAGTCCTCGGTGTCCACCGACCAGCCGATCGGCTGCATGCCCTGCTGGGCGGCGTACTGGGTCGCATCGGCGGTCCAGGCGCCCTCCGGCGCGCGGAAGTAGTCGATGTTGGCGCCCGGGACCGCCGCGTGGATGGCGTCGGAGGCGGCCTGGATGTCGGCCCGCTGCTGGTCCGGGCTCTGGGTGGTCAGGTTGATGTGGTGCATGGTGTGGTTGCACAGACGGTGGCCCTCGGCGGCTATCCGCTGGACCAGGTCCGGGTAGGCCGCGGCGTGGTCGCCGATCATGCAGAAGGTCGCGTGCACGCCGTGCGCCTTGAGCACGTCGAGCACCTGGGGCGTCCAGGTCGGGCTCGGGCCGTCGTCGATCGTGAGGGCGAAGGACTGGCTGCCCGCGCCGGTCGCCGTCTCGGTGACCACGTCGGGCGTGGCCGCCGAGGCGGCGGTGGGTATGGCCAGCAGCACCACGCCTACGGTGGCGGCGGTGCACAGTCGCTTCAGGGAGGTGCCGATACGCATCAAGGTTCTCCTCATTGCTGGTTGACGGTTCGTCTGATGGTTGTCCATCGCCTGTCGCGGGCACGGGGCCCGGCCGATCCGCCGGGTTCGGGGCGGGGCGCGGGCCGTTGCCTCTGGTCGCTTACGCTAGGCCGGGCGGCACCGCGCGGGCTTGTACGCCAGCGCCAGGCCCGGCAGAACATCAGCGCCACCACACGCCGAGGCGGACTGACGGCGAATCACGGAGCTCAGGCGGACGAGTTGTTCCCCGTGCCCCGGTCCTGGCCGCCGGCCGCGCGGGCGAACTCACCGGGTGTCCGGCCGTACTGACGCTTGAAGGCTCGGATGAAATGGCTGCTGTCGGCGAAGTGCCAGCGGGCGGCGATCTCCGAGACGCTCGACTGGCTCGCCGGATCGGTCAGTTGGTGTTGTGCCTGTTCGAGCCGGCTGCGCCGGACGTACGCGGCGATGCCGTCCCCGGTTTCCGCGAAGGCCCGGTGCAGGGTCCGTACGGAAACGTTGAGCTCACGGGCCAGCATCGACGGGGAGAGCTCCGGGTCGGCGAGTCGCCGGTCTGCCAACTCCTTCGCCGCCTGCGCCAGTACGAGGGCCAGTTTGGGCTCGGTGCTGTCGGCCCGCCCTCTCAGCACTCCCTTGGCCAACTCGACCAGAGTGTCATGTGCGGCCTGCGCGCCGACCGGTGTGAGACCCGCGAAGGTCTCGGCGACCAGGCTCATGTGGGCCAGGAGGAGGCGCGCCTCGGGCAATGCCGCCGAGCCGGTGACCGGTCGCTCGCGGATCAGCGGCCCCAGCACGGACGCCGGCGCGATCAGCACCTTCGCCGACATGCGCCGCGTCTCCTCGAACGTCGGCGGGCCGTTTCGTCGGAGGATGAAGCGCCCCGCCCGCACGACGACCTCGCCGTGACGCCTGCTGGAACTCCGTGGCCGGTGGCGGACCACGTGCATCAGCACCCGATCGTCGCGATCACCGGGGATGCCGCCGTTGGTGCCGGTGAGCGATTCGCCGCGGACATCGGCGAGCAGCAGGTCGTGAACCTCGACGGCGCGCACGCTGATCCGGAAGTCGCTCACTACCCCGGGCGTGACGGCGGGTGCGGGATACGCCTCGCCCACCCGTGCTTCCCAGCTGCCGCGGACGAGGTCGAAACCGAGCTGCGCGTCGTCTGGTTCCGTGGTGTCGAAGGCACCGGACGGGCACACCGCCGTTTCCGTTGGCCGCGTCACGAGCACTGCCGGTAAACGTACTTCGAGTCGCCGGGGGCGGTGAGGTCGCGATCGCGCCGAACCACGGACATCGTCGACCTCCAGCCGTCGCACGCCTTGGCGAAGGAGGTTTCGCCGTACTCGATGTCCAGGACCCGGCCGCCGTACGCCGAAGCGTACTGACCGCACTCCCCGGTGGCGCCGCACTGCTCGGACACGGCGAAGTCGAAGCCGATCTCCTGACGGCGGTCGAGGAGTTCCGCGGTGTTCTTCTGACCGATCGCCAGGCCGTCGGCGTGGGAGCGCTGGGCGAGGAGTGTCGCGAAGGCGACGGCGTGCGACGGGTCGAGCAAGCCGCTCGATCGTCCGTACGAGTCGAGGTTGTCGGGCTCGACCGCTTGGAATCCCTTGCCGGCACAGCCGTCGATCCAGCCGTACTCGATCTCCGCGAGCTCGGCGCGCTTGCCGTCGGTGGAGATGTCCAGCAGCGGCTCGTTCCACTCCTTGTCGATGACCAATCCGCCGTCGGCATCGCGCAGCAGAAGGTCGGGGTGATTGCTCTGCCACCAGCCTTCGGCGCCGGGCTGGGACTGGAACGCGTTGATGTAGCAGACGTTGTAGAGCCCGGGCTGGGGGCTCGCGCCGCTGTCCCGGGAGACCACGCGGACGCCATCGGGGGCCGGATAGGCCTTTCCGATCTGGTAGTCGAACGTCGCGCCCGCCGAAGGCGGGTCCACCTGCTTCTGGCCGGGATCCGAATCGGAGATCGAACCGGCGGTCGGGGCAGCCGCCACCGCGGAGGCGCGAGCCATCGGACGCGGGCTGTCGTCGTTCGCCGCGAGGGCGCGCGGTGCGCCCCCCGCGATGAGGGACAACATCGTCACCGCTGTGATGGCCGTGACTGTCACACTGCTCGTTGCTCGTGGTGAGCGCATCATCGACTCCTCCGATCCTTCGGATGGTGAATACGTGGCGGCCGCTTCCCTGCCGGGTGGTGCCGAGCACGATTTCACTGTCACCGATGCCGGATGAGCGGAGGATGAGACCCGGGCAAAGGTGGCGGCGCCTCACCGGCCGTCGCGGTTCAGCCGTCCGTGCGCTGCGGCAGCAGCGGCGGGAGCGAGCGCGTCTGCGACCCGGTCGCCCGGGTCGCCGCGGCGGCGCCGGAGCCCGTGACGGTGGTGTCGAGGGAGATCGTCCAGGAGGTCGGCGCGGGGTCTTGCACGTGTCCGTCGACGGGCGCGCTCCCGGTGGGGCCGACGTCGTCGTACGGGAAGGCGTAGCCGATGGACGCGTACTGGTGGACGAGCCGGGCGTAGTGGTTGGTGATCGCATCCGTGTAGTACTGCGAGGCCGTAACGCCGTCGGGCTGGTTCTCGCCTCCGGCGAGTAGCAGGGTGCTTCGGTTCAGCGCGGCGCCCAGGCGGGCGGCCACGGCGGAGCGGGCGTCGCCACCGGAGTTGTACAGCGGTCCGCCGTTGCAGCTGAAGATGTCGGCGGCGCTCGGCATCGTGAAGGCCACGCCATTGTCCTCCAGGCCTGAGAAGGTCAGAACGCCTCCCGAGACCGTTGCGGTGAACGTGCCGAGGGACCGGGTGTTGATCGTCAGTGGTGTGCTTGCGAAGCGGCTCCACACCTGGTCGAGGTAGGGGGTCCAGTACCCGCCGAAGTCGGCGGTGGAGTGCATGGGGGACATGACCCGGAGCACGGCGCCGCTGCTGCCGGTGGCTACGAGGGTGTCCCAGGGTGCGCCGTCGCTCGCGTGCTGGGCGATGAGCCCGGAAGCGATGGAGGTCAGGGCACCGGCGGGGAGCGGGCTGACGGTCTGCAGACCGGCGCTGCCGGTCGTCTGCAGGGAGATGGGGGAGGCGACGAGGTCGACGTAGCTGATGTTGGCGTAGAGGTTCGCGCTGTCGTAGGTGAACTCGCAGAAGGTCCAGTCGGTCAGCCAGTTGGGGTCGGAGCTGGTGAACCCGGGCTGGACCAGGTCGGGCGCCCCGCTACCGCTCGGCGGATTGACGAAGAACTGGATCTTCTGATCGACCGAGAACCAGACGCGGCCGCCGATCACGTATTCGGCCAGGGTAAGCGTGGTGGAACTGCCGGATGGGCCCAACGCGATGGAGTGGTCGGGCGCGGGTGTGAGGGGCGATGAAGGACTCGGCAGCCGGTTGAAGACTCCGTCCGGTCCAACGAAGCCGGGCCACCCACCGGCGTCCGTACCGGAGATGTAGGCGTAGACGGCGGCGTTGGAAGCGGAGTTGTTCCGCAGCGTGATCGGCAGGGGCACGGCGGCAGCGGTCGGCGAGGCGAGCCCGGACAGCCAGGCCGGGGTGGTGAGCGCGGCTGCGGAGGCGGCGAGGAAGGTGCGTCGTGAGAGCATGAGTCACTCCAGGGGGATGACCGGGCCGGCAAGGCCGTTCGTTCGGGTCCTGTAGGGCGCCTTCAGTCGCGTCCTCGCCGCCCTGGTCGTCGAGATGAGCGGGCGTCAGTGGATGACGGCCGTGCACTGGCCGTCCGCGAACATCGGGGTGGTGTCCACGGGCAGGCCCGGGTCCGGGCTGACGAGGATGTCGGCGGAGGATCGGGTGACGTACTTCTCGCAGTCGGCGAGGGCGGGTTCGGGCTGCGGGGCGGCCGGACCCATCCACAGGTCGACGTGGTGGACACCGTTCTGCCAGTCCGCAGTGCACTCCACGCAGCCGTCCTCCATGATGAAGTACTTCTGCAGGTGGGGGACGTAGATGATGGTGCCGGGAGGGTACTCGTTGGGATCGGTGGCGAAGGTGGCCGGGTCGTCGTAACTGCCGCTGCCCTCGGTTGCCTGGGTGTGGATCTGCGGGTATGAGATCCGCGCGGTGCCGGAGTTGCCGTTGCCGTCGTCGTTGTCGTTGTAGCCGTAGGCGGTGACGGCGGTTGTCTGGGCGGTGGCGGCGTGGGCCGGCGCGGTGAGCAGCAACAGGCTTCCGGCAAGGGCGCCGGCGGCGATGAGCCGGGGGATGCGCACGGGGAGTCCTCTCGTTCGTAAGGATGTGGGGCGGGGTCCGGTTCACCCGGGCCCTGCCCGTGTTGTCGCGGGTATGGGGCCTGGCCGGTCCATCGGGTTCGCGACGGGACGCGGGCCGTTGCTTCTGGTCGCTCACGCTAGGTCGGACGGCACCGCGCGGGCTTGTACGGCAGTGCCAGGCGGGCGGAACATCAGCGCCACGGCACAGCGGGCTCATCTCATGGCGGCTCATGACCCGGACGAGAAGCGGGCGGTTTCGGCGGACGTCAGCCCCGCGCCGCACCGCCGGCGCCAATGGACGGGAACGGAATCGGCAGGGCGGCCTGGCGGTGAACGGCCTCACTGCTCGCGTCCTGGCCGCCGGCCTGACGGGCGAACTCACCGGGTGTCTGGCCGTACTGACGCTTGAAGGCCCTGATGAAGTGGCTGCTGTCGGCGAAGTGCCATTGGGCGGCGATCTCCGAGACGCTGGACTGGCCTGTCAGCTCGGCCAGTTGGCTTCGGGCCTGTTCGAGCCGGCGGCGACGGACGTAGGCGGCGACGCTTTCGCCGGCCGCCGCGAAGGCCCGGTGCAGGGTCCGTAAGGAAACGTTGAGTTCGCTGGCCAGCATCGACGGCGAAAGCTCCGCGTCGGCTACTCGCCGGTCCACCAGTTCCTTCGCTGCCTGGGCCAGTACGAGGGCCGGCTGAGGCTCGGTGCTGTCGGCCTGGCCCCTCAGCAGCCCCTTGACCAATTCGATCAGAGCATCGTGCGCGGCCCGTGCACCGCCCGGTGTGAGACCCGCGAAGGCCTCACTGACCAGGCTCATGTGGGCCAGGAGCAGGCGCGCCTCAGCCGATGCCACCGAGCCGGTGACCAGTCGGTCGCGGATCAGCGGCCCCAGCACGGACGCCGGCATGATCAGCACCTTCGCCGACATGCGCCCGGCCTCCTCCGAGGCCGGCAAGCCGCCGCGCTGGAGCATGAGGTTTCCCGCCCGCCCGACGACCTCACTGGCCCGAGACCTGCTGAAGCTCCGTAAGCGGGGCCGGACCACGTGCATCAGCACCCGATCGTCGTGGTCGCCGGGGGTGCCGCGGTTGGTGCCGGTGATCGACGCGCCGCGAACATCGGCGATCACCAGGTCGTGAACCTTGACGGCGCGCACGCTGATCCGGAAGTCGCCCGCGGCGCCGGGCGCGAAGGCGGGTGCGGGATACTCCTCGTCCACCTGTGCTTCCCAGCTGCCGCGGAAGAGGTCGAACCCGAGCTGCGCGCCGCCTGATTCCAGGACCTCGAAGGCGAACGTCCCGTCGGAGCCGCGCTTCTTCGTCACCGTCAGGGCTCCTCGTCGTTGAGGTGGCACTGATGTTCCATCAGTGCCACGCTTCGGTCCGAACATGGGGCGGTGCACTCTTCCTCGTCTGCGTGAGGGAACTCGCCGGGTCCACAGCCGGGCTCCCGACGGGTCAGGCAGGCCCGGACCGTCAAGGCGGGGGGCCTTGCTCATGGCCTGGAGCCTGGCGATCCGCCGGACAGTGCGATGCTGCCACCGAATGGGCACTGTGCCCGCCCCAGGGCAACCGGCTGCTCGCCGCGTCACCGAACGGGACCTTGTCGCTGGCGCGTTCGCCAGGAAGGTGCACACAGCGGGCACGGTAGCTGCGTCACGCGCACTTCCGGTAGACGCACTTTCGAGTCGCCGGGGGCGGTGAGGTCGCGATCGCACCAGCCCACGGACATCGACGACTTCCAGCCGTCGCACGCCTTGGCGACCCTGACGAAGGAGGCGTCGCCGTACTCGATGTCCAGGACCCGGCCGCCGTACGCCGATGCGTACCGATCGCACTCCCCGGTGGCGCCGCACTTCTCGGACACGACGAAGTCGAAGCCGGGCTCGGGGATGAGGCCAACTTCCGCTGCTCCCAGGTGGATTCGATCCGTCCGAGCAGGTTGGGTCCACCCGTCCCGGTCAGGGCGTGTTCGGGGCTGCGAGCGCGTCGAGGAATCCGTCGATGGCGGCGAAGGTCGCGGCCGGCTGCTCACGGATGGGCAGGTGGCCCCCGCCGGGGATGGGCACGAAGCGTGCGTCGGGGAAGGCGGCGGCGTAGGTGCGGCCGTAGTCGGGGCTGACGACCGTGTCGTCCTCGCCCCACACGACCAGCACGGGCCGGCCTGCGTCCTTGAGGCGGCCGAGCAGGCCCTCGTCCTGCATCGTGGGCCCCGTGTACGTGCGCAGCGCCGCCAGGCCGGCGGGCGAGGAGATTCGGCGCGGTGCCTCGCTCTCGCTGTCACCGGTGGGCCGCACTGCCGCGTTGCCGCTGGGTCCGGTCGGTGGGCCGGGGACGGACAGCGGGTGGCCGGGCACGGCAGGGCCGATGGCGTTCATGAGGACGAGCCGGTCGAGGTGTCGGCCGGTGTCGCGCAGGGCCATCTCGGCGGCGATCCAGCCGCCGAAGGAACTGCCGACGACGGCCGTCGGATGTGCGTCGAGCTGGCGGATCAGTGCCAGGTACGCCTCGGCGAGGTCGCCCACGGTGGTGAGCTCGGGGACGCGGCGGGTGTCGTCCCAGCCCGGGTGGACGGGAAGCAGGACGCGGTGGCGGTTGGCGAGGTGCTCGGCGAGTGGGGTGAGGCTGTCGGGGCCGGGTCCGCCGTGCAGGAGCAGGACGGGGGCGCCGTGCCCGCTCTCGCGTACGGCCAGGGTGACACCGGGGCACAGGAGCACCTGCCGGCCGGTCGGGGTCGGGGTGGTCATGTGGTGAGCTCCTCGCTGGTCGGGCGGTTCACGCGGACTGTTCCTGGCGGGAGGCGAACTGGTCGACGAGGCCCTGGGGCGCGTCGGCGGCGAAGCACAGGGCGAGGTTGGCGGCGGAGTCGGCGGCGGCGGCCTCGGCGCGGGGGAACATCGCCTGCTCGTAGCGGACGAGCGCGGTCTCGGTGTCGCCGGGGTGGTCGAGGATCGCCCGGGCGAGTCCGGCGGCGTCCTGCATGGCGTTGTTGGCGCCCTCGCCGGCGAACGGGGACATGACGTGGGCGGCATCGCCCAGCAGCGTGACGCCGGGCACGTGCTCCCAGCGGTGACCGACGGGCAGGGCGACGATCGGCCGCGGCACGAGCGGGCCGTCGGCGTCGGCGACCAGCGCCCGCAGACTGGGATGCCAGTCGGCGAACTGCTCCAGCACCGCGGACTTCGCCGCGTCGGGGGTGGTGAAGTCGATGCCCTCCAGCCAATCGGGCGACATCCTGACGGCGGTGTAGACGTGGAGGCTGCCGTCCCACTCACGGTGGGCGAGGAAACCCTGGCCGCCACCGAGCGCGAAGAGCATGCCGCCGCCGACGATCGCAGCCGCCTGCGGGTGACGGGTGTCGGCGTCGAGCAGGTCGCCCTCGACGACGGACACCCCCGTGTAGGCGGGCACCGCGCTGGACACCAGCGGGCGGACCTTCGACCAGGCACCGTCGGCACCCACCAGCAGGTCGGTGGTGAACACGGTGCCGTCGGCGAGCGCCACCTCGTGGCGGCCGTCCGCGAGCGTGCGGGTCGCGGTGGCCTTCGCGCCCCAGCGGACCATGCCGTCGGGCAGGGAGTCGAGGAGCAGGTCACGCAGTCGGCCGCGGTCGACCTCGGGTCGGGTGTGCGAGGAGGCGTCGTCGCTCTCCGCGAAGCGGACGGTGGCGTGCCGGTCCAGGACCCGCATGGCCTCCCCGCCGGGCATCACGAGCCGAAGGAAGTCCTCGTGCAGTCCGGCCGCGCGCAAGGCGACCTGGCCGGAGTCCTCGTGGATGTCGAGCATGCCGCCCTGGGTGCGGGCGTGCCGGTCGGCGTCCAGGTCGAAGACGGCCGCCTCGACTCCGGCGGTGTACAGGACGCGGGCGAGGGTGAGGCCGCCGAGGCCCGCGCCGACGATGGCTATGGAGTGGTGCGTCGTGGTGGTCAAGGTGGTACCTCGATTCGACGGGATTCGACGACCAGGAACGGGATGACCCGGTGCCGGGATGACCCGGTGCGGTGCCGGCTGCGATCAGTCCGGCTGCCGGGGGGTGGCCTGCACACCGTTGACAACCGCGCGGAAGATCCAGGCCAGGCGCTGCTCAGGCGCTCCGGAGACCAGGTCGGCACCCAGGGCCGCGATCCGCGGGTACGTCTCAGCGCTGACCTGTCGCAGCGCGTCCACCAGCGCGTCGTGCTCGTCCTCGGCGGCGATGTCGCGGTCCCGCACGGACTGCTCGGCGGCGGTGGCGGTGGCCACCTGGAGCAGGACGTCCACACCCCAGGCGGCCTGTGCGTCGGGAATCCCGCCCTCGTGCAGGAGCGCGAGGAGCGCCTCGACCAGCCCCAGGTAGTTCGGCCCGGAGGGCCGGGCCACCAGCGCCGAGTGCGCAAGGCCGGGGTAATCGAACAGCACCCGCGTGTAGGAGCCGAGGACCGCCGCGAGCCGGTCGCGCCAGTCGCCGGCCGCACTGACCGGACCGAGGTCGACCGCGCCGAGCAGCTCTTCCAGGATCGCCGCGTGGAGCTCCGCGGTATTGGCCACGTACACGTACAGCGAGGCCGGACCAGTATCGAGCTCCTGGGCCAGGCGCCGCATCGTGACCCGCTGCAGCCCCTCGGCCCGCATCACGCCGACGGCGGTGGCGACGATTCCCTCGTAGCTCAGGGCGGGCTTGGCGGGCCGCTCACGGCGACTGCGCGGTGCGGGGTTCCGGGAGTTCATGCCGCCCACAGTAACGAACATGTTCGTCACGAACAAGCTCGCCACGAACATGTTCGTCAGATCCCACGGGGCTTCCGGCCACTGATCGCTCTGCGCCGACGAGTGATGCCGGCACAGAGCGATCAGTGGCGAAGTGACGTGGTGGACAGCGGATTTCAGGCCGTCACGGCCGGCTTGAAGACCTCCGCGCACCACTGCCGGAACGTCGTCGGGGTCGTCGACTCCGCGGTGCGCGCCTCGGCGTTGTCGAGGCCCTGGTTCTTGGCGTCGAACATGTCGACCATGCCCTGTGCCATCGCGTCGGTCATCCCGAAGCCGGCCATGCGCTCCTTGAACGCCGCGCCCGTGATCTGCTGGTAGCCGATCTCGGTGCCGAGGACCTCGGAGATGATCCGTGCCATGTCGTTGGGCGACAGGTCCTCGGGCCCGAGGCAGGCGACCTGGCCGACCCCCTGCCATGAGTCGTCGAGCAGCAGCTGCGCAGCGGTGGCGGCGATGTCGCGTGTGGCGACCGCGGGGGCCTTCAGGTCCGGGTCGGTCATCATGAAGAACCTGCCCTGTTCCTTGATCGCACGGACCTGGTTGAGCAGGTTGTGCATGAAGGACGGGCAGGCCACCGCCCTGAAGGCCACACCCGATGCGGCGATCAGGTCGCACATCGCCAGGGACGAGGTCACCAGGCCGGCGTTGCCGGCCAGCGGCGTTCCGCGCCCGAGCGCGGTGATGGCAAGGCGGCGGCGTTCGTCGACGACGACTTCGAGGGCTTCGGAGTATTCGTCGTCGCCGCCGGGGTAGTCGAACAGGCCTCGACGTTCCTCC
Source organism: Kitasatospora sp. NPDC001683 (assembly GCF_053596495.1). Lineage (NCBI taxonomy): Bacteria > Bacillati > Actinomycetota > Actinomycetes > Kitasatosporales > Streptomycetaceae > Kitasatospora > Kitasatospora sp. NPDC001683. The sequence goes on along the minus strand of NZ_JBSFGK010000021.1, from coordinate 50,152 downwards.
TCGCGCAGGTCGCGCATGGCCTGGGTGACGTGGTTGAGCTGCTCGGTGTGGTCCTCGCCGGGGATGAACCTGCGCACCGTCATCGCCAGCCCGGACAAGCGCTCCACCAGGGCCGCGATCGCAGCGGTGACCCGCTCACCCTTGACGGACTGACCCTTGCAAGGTCGGTGGGGACGGCGACCTCGGTGGCCCACGGAGCCCGGAGCCAGATGCCTCGTCGGCGGATCGGCGGGACCCGACCGCGGGACGCTCGGCCCGCCCGGGTTCAGGCCGCCTGCAGCGTGAGCACTCCGCGCTGTACCAGCTGGGCGCAGAGCGCCAGGCACTGTTCCCGGAGCGTTTCCGGCGGCGGGACCGGCTGGAACTCCCGGGCCACCCGCTCGATCACCTCGGTCAGGGTGCGCTCCGGGGAGCAGGCCCTGAGGAAGGCTGCAACAGCCGGGTTCACCTCGTCCTGGTGAACGCTGCCCTCGGGTGTGGCCTGCAGCAGCAGAAGCATCGTGCGCCGCTGCGCTCGGGGCGGCGTCTCGCCGCGCTCGAAGCAGTCGCCGATCTCCTCCAGGTCGTGGTCCAGGGCCAGCAGACTGGTGGCGGGGGTGAGCCGGGGCCGTACCCGATGGAGCTCCTCCCGCGAGAACGTCGGCGCCGCCGGCAGGGCGCCGGCGGGCGGGCCGCCAGGGAAGAAACGGATCCGAAGGACCGCCACCTCGTAGCTCAGCACGTCGGCCAGCCACGCCGGTTCGTTGAGGTCGGACCCCAGCTTCGTGCGGAGGAAGCCGGCGAATGCCAAGGCCTCGTCCTGCTTCTTCGGCCGGCGGGGCGGGCAGCACGTGTTGTACTCCGGCGCCAGCTCCCACAGGCGCTGCCCGAGGGCCCAGCTGACCAGCGGGAGCGCATCGGTGACCTTCGTCATGCGGTTGACCAGGAGCAGGTGGGAGTACATCGAGGTGCGCGGCTGGTCCAGTTCGCTCAGCCGATCCCTCAGTTCGCGGTCGGCCCACGGGAGTGGGTCCGGTTGCTCGGCCAGCACGGCCTGTCGGGCCCGGGGGTCGGTCAGGAAGCGCGCCAGTGCCTGCTGACGCTGAAGTTCACTCATGTGCTCGCTCACCTGCCGCCTCCGCGTGGCGAGGCCGGCGGCCAGGCGGGCGCCAGGGCCTGTCGTATGCCGTTGAGTTCGGCAAGCAGTTCTGCAGGCGGTGGGAAGTTCTGGTCGCGTTCGATCATCACGGCCTTGAGGGCGGGCATGCGCGGGACGAAGTCGAGCAGCAGTTCGAGGACCTGTGCCGGGACGGGGTGGCTGTGGGTGTCCAGGAGCACGCCGTCCTGCCAGTAGCCGCCGGCGAGGTGGATCTGCAGCACGCGTTCCAAGGGGATCCGGTCAAGGAAGTCGGCGGCGTCGAACCCCAGGTTGGTCGCGTTGTTGAGCACGTTGGTCAGGTCGAGCAGCAGATGGCAGTCGGCCCGGGTGACCACTTCGGTGATGAACTCTGCCTCGCTCATGGTGGACCACGGCACACGGAAGTAGTACGAGATGTTCTCCACTGCGAAGGGCCGGTCGAGCTCCTGGGCGACCAGGCGTATGTTCCGAGCGGCGATCTCGGTGGTCTCCGGGGTGAACGCGAGCGGGGTCAGCTGTCCGAGGTTGAGGCCGGGGACCTGGGTGAAGCAGAGGTGGTCGCTGACCCACTCGGGGTCGGTCCGCTCGGCCAGCTGTTGGATCTTCTTGACGTACTCGGTGTCGGGGGGCTGGTCCGTGCCCAGTGACAGGTCGACGCCGTGCAGCAGGATCGGGAATCTGTCGGCCAGTTCGCGGGCCTCCACCGCCTTGTGCGGTGGCATGTCGATGTATTGGTCGGTGATCAGCTCAAGGAAGTCGATCGAGTCGGCCGCGTCGAGGATTGCCTCCCGCAGCTCCTGTCGGTAGCCGAGCCCGACTCCGAGAACGGACGGTTCGCGCATGGTCGCATCACTCCTGCCGGTTCGGGGTGGTCAAGTGACGTGGTGGCAGCCCGGGGCCGCCCTGTCGGGCCGGCGAAGGTGCCCGCGTGGCTCTCGAAGCGCCCGGTTGGGGGCGCGTTCTCGGCCCGGGACCCCGCCGCCGCAAAGCAGCGGATCACCTTCGCCGCCCTATGTCGCCGGTGTTCCCTCACGCGCCGACCAGGTCGTCGCGATCGGGACGGCTCACGCCGCTGCGGGCGAACCGGCCGCGCACACGATGCAGATCAGGCACACGATGCAGTTGGCCACCGCCGCGTTGGATCCGCGGTTCGGCTTCATCGCACGCAGCTCGAACATCGTGTTCTCGCCGCCGAGCGCCTTGGCCGCGTGGTACTTCGCGGCGTCGACACTGCCTCGCACCTCGATCTTCTGGCTCTTGTTCTGGTCGCTCATGTCATTCCCCTTTCATGGTTTCGTCGTTCGCGATCGTCCGGTGTACGGACGGGCTCTGCCGTTCTCCCCGGCGCGCGCCGCGGGCACGGCCGGTGTGCGCCACTGCGTCAGCCGAAGGTGACCACCCCCTCCCAGTAGAGGCCTTCGAGGACGTCGAGGCACTGTGCCGCCGACGTCCGGTCGGAGTGCGGACCGATCGCGTCGTACCGTTCGCGCGCCAGGTGGGCGATCTGATCGACGGTCAGGTCCCCGGCGCGGAGCAGCTCGACGACCCACGCGGTGGGCTCGCTCACCCGCAGTGGCGCCGTCGCCTCGTGGAACAGGACCTTCAGCGGCCCCTCTCCGGCCGGCGCCTCGCGCCCGGCGGCCAGCGCCTCGAGCACCGGTTCCACATCGCAGCTGAACTCGACGATCTCCGCCTGGCCCACGAGTCGTGGCCGCGCCTGGTCGGGCCGTGCGCGCCAGCCGAGTTCCGCTACCGACGGGGTGGTCGGCTTGTCCTTGGTCGCGTCGCGCGTCCACTCATGGATCTTGTACTCGTACCGGCACACCTCGCGGGCCACGACGGCGTGCGGCGGCAGGACACTGAGGAGCAGTTGGCCGACCCTCAACGCGAGGGCGCGCCGGTCCGCCGCGTCGCGATGGCTGCCGTCGACCTGTGCCGCCCGGTGCAGCCTCCGCTCGTCGTCGGCCGTCAGCAAGGCCTGGGTGCGCGGGTAGAGGCCCGGCAGGGCTTGCGCCACCCCGGCCGGGTCGGCACCGGCGGTGTCGGGGTTTCGGCTCGGGGAGGATGAGCCGGTCGGCTCCGCGGCAACGCTGATGAGCAGTTGCTCGAGTTCCCCGACGTAGGACTCATAGGTCGGTTCGTAGTCCAGTTCCACGTGTCCCCGGCGGCCGATGTCCTGGGCCCGCGCGCCGTCCTCGAGCGCGTAGCGCAGGGCCGCCGCGAGTTCGTCGTGGCGGAGCGGATCGGTGACCACGACATTGCGGCGGTCCCGGATCGCGGCCCGGAAGAGCTGCTTTCGCGCGACCTCGGTGGACACGATCAGGCATCCGCCGCAGGCGATGATCTCCGATGGGATGGTCGGAGTGTGCGCCGCGATCGGGAAGTCTCGTTCCAGGAAGGCGACGGCGGTGCAGCTGCGGATGAACTCAGGGATGGACCAGTGCGGCATGAACGGGATGAGGTGGACGTGGTCGGCGAGTCCGAGCCGGCCCGCCAGCCGGGTAAAGGCGTCCTGTTGCCATCCCTGTACGGCAGCCGCCAGGTTGAATCTGAAGCCGTCCGAGAACAACCGCCGCATGGCGTGGAGCAGGTCGAACGACCCTTTGAACTCGCCGAGTTTGCCGTAGATCCCGAGGACGGGCAGTCCGCTGTCGACCGGCCGGGCCGGCTCCGGGCCGGTCGCGATCCACTGGGACAGCGGACGGGACGGGCCGACCGGGGTGAAGAGGTCGGTGGGCAACCCGAAGGCGGCGCACGAAGTGATCGCACTCTCGTCCACCCCCGCCTCCAGCAACCGGGTGCGCGAGGGCCCCCGGGAGATCAGGCGGTTCGCGCCGCGCAGGACTTCGGTGTAGGTGGTCCGCAGCTCCGGTAGCCGCATGAGCCGGTGCAGGTCGCTGCCCGCGTGCTTGAAGACGTACGGCACCCCGGTGAACCGGCTAGCCAGGTGGGCCGCGACTCCGTACGGCTCCAGGTAGTACGAGAAGATCACTTCACAGTCGTGCGCGCGGATAAGCTCGGTTGCCAGGCCTGCCAGCCGGCTGACGGTCGGATTGCCGAGCGGGACGTAGTAGAGCTCGCGCCGATCGGGAGGCTGCGTGCTGGTGACGATCACGCGCCCGCCGCTTTCAGGGAACTCCGGTGCGTAGGCGCCACTCCCGACCCGGTCGGTCTCGGGTATCCGGATCCGGAAGGTCTCCTCCACCTCGTCGGCGTTCGTGACCACGAAGACGCGGTGTCCCCGCTCGGCCAGGCCGCGGGCGGCCCAGTAGCAGTGCATGCTGACCCCGCCCTGGATCGGCGGGTACTTCGTGAGAAAACAGATGTTCATGCCGCCACCCCAAGCGATGCCGAGATCTATCGGGTAGGTTGAGGGCGCCTTACCGGTCGCAGGCCTTGGAATGGGTACCGGTGGCGCGGCAGAAGCCGTCTCTCACAGTGAACCGGAGATCCGGGCGAACGTAAATGGCTCACAAGAGCTAAAGACGATAATATATCTGCGCTACGAGAGCCCGGCGGATGGTCCGCATACGCCGGAGCGTGTACGCACTTCACGCGCCCCGGACGACGAGAATTCGCGGAAAATGACGCCGAGAACACAACCGTGCCGGCACCGACCATCAGCGTGGCAACGCCAGTACTGTCCGCCGTGACGGGACCCGGCGGGCCACGAGCGCGGAGACTCACCAGCCTTCCGGGCGTTTCTCACCAGCCGGTTCGGTGTCGGCGCTGCAACTCACCTGCTGCCCGGAACGGTTCTCACCGGTTCCCGGGGCGGCTGCTTCGGGTGTGTCAGAACGCGGTGCGGCTCGGGCTCCTGGGGTCACCGTCGGCCCATCGGTCGATGCAGAGGCCAGCGCGGGCCAGCCGCCACCAGGCCGGGGCGAGCCTCGTCGGCAGTGTCGATCTCCTCGAACCGGTCCCAGCTCCACGCCCCAGAAACACACCCCGGCGCCCCTCCCCCGACCGCTCCAGCGCCGGGGAGACCTCCAGTTCAACCTCACCCGGCTCGAACTGGATCATCCGGCCGGCGCCGTCGGCCACGGCCTGCCCCAACCGGCCCCGCAGATCACGGATGATCCGACAAGTTCGACCACTGGTCTCCGGTGGCTCGGGTGATGGACCTGGCCTCACTGCAGGACTTCGAGGACACGTGCATGACGGACCTGTCACGGCCGGCAACTCCCGGGCATGAGCGGCACGTTCGGTGTTCGAGGATCTACCGGCGGAGTCGGCGCCCGGCCGGCGGAGGCGATCTGGTCGGATCCCCGCGCCGCCGTCGCCCTGCCCGCCCGGAACCCGGGCGAGGAAAACGGGCCCAGGCGACGGGTCAGGCCAGCGCGTTCGGGGCGGTCCGCGAGACGCACCCGGGACTGCGCAGCAGTGCAACCGGGCTCCCCCCGGAACCGCCGGCAGCCCATCCGGCGCCGGCCGGCTCCGCCTGCGCCTTCCCCGCCGACGTCCCCTCGCCGGCGGCGGCGAGGCTGCGCTCCACCACCGCCACCGGATCCGCCACGTCGGTCGCCTCGGACGGGCCCTGCGCGACGGCGTTGCCTCCACGTTCTCGGTCCGGCGGCCGGTGGTGCACTGCGCCGGTGGTACCACCGGAATCTGGCCGTTGCCGAGCCGAATGGCGCGGTCTACGGGACCCGGTAGATCCTGTACTCGATCTGCTTCGCTCCGGCCGGACGCCCTCTGCCACGAAGAGGTTCTGAGTGTGGGTCAGTGGGTCGGCGGGGTGAGGCCATAGCGCTGGACGACGTCGTCGAGCCAGTCGGGGTGGCCGTAGGTCAGCCCGTAGGTCGCGGCCAGTTCGAGGTAGGCGGACCGGTCGGTGGTGCTGTCGGCCATCAGGTCGGCGAGGTCGCGGAAGTAGCGTTCGAAGCCGCTGGGGATGATGATCTCGATGATGCGGCCGGGGATGTCGCCGGCGTTCCACATCGCGCGCATCTGTCCGCTGGCTGGCCGCCCGGTCTCCCCCCACAGTCCACCGCGGTCACGGCCGCCTGGAGCAGGCGGTCCGGCTACTGCGCGGGGAACTCAGCAGCTCCGGGGGCATGGGGCCGCGGATGTGCGTCAACCCTCGGCTCCGGCACGGAGCTGCGGCGATGGCCGCGGTCGAGGTCCCAACGCAACCTGATGGTTGTCAGGCCGTCCAGCTGCGCATAGTCATATGTACCTCTCCGGAACACTTTCGTGCCTCGTAGCACGCACTGATCGGACTTGCGATCCGACTGCCACCGGATCCGGTCATCCCGATCCCGGGATCGGGTCAGAACCGGGTCGGGTCGTCCAGCTTCCCGACCTCGGCCCGCCGGCGACCGCTCCCGCCCAGTCCATGGCGGGAGCGGGAGCGGCCCGGCTGGGTGACTGTTCACCTTGCCGGTCCCGTCAGGGGACTACCTGTCCGATCTGGCTCGCGGAGTTCTCGGTGAACCAGAGGTTGCCGTCGGATCCGGTGGTGATTTCCAACGGGCTCGCGCCGGAGGTCGGGATCGCCAGCTCGGAGATCGTCCCCGACGTCGTGATTCGACCGATGTCGTTGCCGGCGTTCTCGGCGAACCACAGGGCGCCGTCCGGCCCGGCGGTGATGCCCCACGGGAACGGGAAGACGGCATCCGTGAGATCGTAGCCGGTGAACACGCCCGCGGTGGTGACCTGTCCGATCTGCGCCGCTCCGGCGTCGGTGAACCACAGGTTGCCGTCCGGGCCGGCGGTGATGCCGATGGGCAGCGAGAGAAGCGAGGGAACCGCATACTCGGTGATCGTGCCACCGGTGGTGATCTGGCCGATGCTTCCGGAGAGCACTTCGGTGAACCACAGGTTGCCGTCCGGCCCGGCGGTGATGCTCAGCGGGTAGGCGCCAGCGGTCGGGACCGCGTACTCGGTGACCGTGCCGCCGGTGGTGATCCGGCCGATTTGGTTGGCGCCCGGCTCCGCGAACCACAGGGCGCCGTCCGACCCGACGGTGATGCCCCACGGGTAGGCGCCCGAGGTCGGGACCGCGTACTCGGTGACCGTGCCGCCGGTGGTGATCCGGCCGATGTTGCCGGCGTTCGACTCGGTGAACCACAGGGCGCCGTCCGGCCCGGCGACGATATCGGCCGGCCCGGCGCCGGTGGTGGGCACCGCGTATTCGGTGAACGTGCCGGTCGTGGTGACGCGCCCCACCGCGTTCGCGGAGTTCTCGGTGAACCACAGGGCGCCGTCCGGCCCGGCGGTGATGCCGACCGGGGCCGAATTGGCGGTGGGTGTCGCCAATTCGTTGATGGTAGAGGTCAGGCGGGGCTGTGACGCGCTCGGTCGGTGGTGGTTCCCGAGGCAGCGCACGAGCCCCACCGGCCCCCGGTGCCGGAGGCAGGACTTCACCCCCGGGCGCAGGGATCCGGGAGAGTGCGGGGAGCCGGCGAAGGCGACGGTGCCGGGCGCGCCGACCACAGCCGTCAGGGCCAGGACGACGAGCGCACGATAGAGCCGCCTGAGGCGGCCGGGGCGGTGGGACATCAGACACCTTTCCTGAGGACACCGCGGGAGCCGGAGCGCCGACACGACACGCATCACCGACGTCCGGCCCGTAGGCGAGAGAGGCGGTGCAGCCGGTCCGATACCGCGACACGCAGGCTCAGGCCGATATCGCTTTCGCGATCGCGCTGCACACGTACAATCCCCGCTGGGTCGGCGTCAAAAACATGGATTGGAGCGAAATATCAGACTTCGCCCTTCGAGATCCGGTCAAGTGAGTCTCATATGACTTCATTTCGTAAGCCCTTCCGATCGGCGATGATGTGTTCGTTTCCCGATCCGACCGAGTGGAGGACCAGCCCGTCGTGGTCGCATTCGGCTGGTCGAGTGAATGGAGTTTTATTGCTGTGTGCATGCGGATAATCATATGTATCGCCACTGGACGGTAGCTGGGTAATCGCCGTTCCAGGCTTGGACGACGAAGGGAAGCCCATGCGCATCCGATATTCCGTGGTCGCCGGAGTCGCGACCGTTGTCGCTGTCGCCGGAGTGGCCAGCGCCGCACCCGGAGACACGACGGTCACGTTCTCGGTCTCGGGCGGCTCGTTAGCGATCTCCGTCCCGGGCTCGGCGGGCCTGGGAAGCGGCTTGCCCGGAAACACCCTCAGCGGACAACTGGGCAATGTCACAGTCACCGATACCCGAGCCCTGCTCACGGCCGCCTGGACCGCGTCCGTGATCTCCACCAGCTTCAAGACCGGCGGCGGCACGGCCGCGGAGACGATCCCGGCCAGCGCGGTCTCCTACTGGTCGGGAACCGCGAGCTCCACCACCGGCTTGGGCGTCTTCACGCCCGGTCAGGCCACGGCGGGCCAGGCGCAGACCCTCGACGTCAGCCGCACCGCCTACAGCCTCACCGGGGGCACCGGCAACAACTCCGCGACATGGAACCCCACGCTCGTCATCGCGATCCCCAACAGCGCGGTGAACGGCGCCTACACCGGGACGGTGACACATTCGATCGCATAGCCCGGCACGCCTGTTGTGTACTGCCGCGGCGGTGCTCGCACTGGCCTTCGGGCCGAGCACGGCCGCGGCCGCCACCCAGCGCGAGACGCCACCTTCCGCCGCCGAGGGCAGCATCGGCCTCAAGCTGCTCGAAGCGCCCCGGGACCGCGAACCCGACCCGCGCGCACACATGTACATCGTGGACCACCTGGCGCCCGGCAGCGTCATCCACCGCCGACTGCAGGTGACGAACACCTCCGACGTCGACCAGCACGTCGACCTCTACGCGGGCTCCGCCGCGGTCAACGGCGGCGCCTTCACCGTCGAAGCCGACCGCACCCCCAACGAGCTCACGACCTGGGTCTCCGTGGACGACTGCGTCTCGGACTCGGATGTGTCCAGTGAGACGACGGGCTGCGGCACGCAGCAGACGGAAGGGTCCACCCGGCCGTCCACGCCGCCGTCCGCCGCCGTGCGTGACGTCCCGGCGCACGGCACGGCCGTGGTCCGAGTCACCGTCCGGGTGCCGCCGAAGGCGTCCGCCGGCGAACGGTACGCAGTCCTGTGGGCGCAGGTCGCGGGCGCTGCCGGGCCGGCTGCGAACGTCCGCCTGGTCAACAGGGTGGGAGTCCGGATCTACCTCGATGTCGGTCCAGGGGGCGAGCCACCGTCCGACTTCCAGATCGAGGAGCTGACTCCCGCGCGCGCCCCCGACGGCACTCCGAGGGTGGTCGCCAAGGTCCACAACACCGGCAAGCGCGCCCTCGACCTGACCGGATCGATGTCGATGACCGACGGACCGGGGTCCCTCACCGCCGGCCCCTTCACTGCGAACCTCGGCACCACGCTCGGCGTCGGTGAGACCGAGCCCGTTACCGTCCCCCTGGACAAGCAGCTTCCCAACGGCCCCTGGAAGGTCCACCTCACACTGGCCAGCGGTCTGATCCAACGCACCGTCACGGCCACGATCACCTTCCCCAACGGCTCCCAAACCGGCATGTCGGTCACACCGAACGGGACGGAGTCCGCTTCGATGCTGCCGGGCATTGCCGTGGGCGTGTCAGCCGTCGCTCTCCTGGTCGCCTGCGGCTTCCGGATGGCTCGCCGCTGGCGGGCGAGCTGAACCCGACGCGCGCCCGGACCGCGTTCATCGGCAGGGGATCGCGACATCAGGCGACGGAGTGGGTCACGGTGCCCGTATAGGTGCCGTGAACCGCGGCGGCGGGGATGTTGACCACCAGCGTGGGGATCCAGCTCGTGGAGTTACTTCCGCTTCCGCTGGAGGTAAAGGCGGTTCTCGCGCTGCTGAGCGCCTGTTCGGCCGCGGCGGTGCTCTGGCCCGGTGTGGCCGTCGCGGTTCCGTTCGTGTTCGTCGCGGCTCCGGACCAGTAGTCGACGTTCGAGGTGGTGATCGTCTCGGCGGCGGTGGCGCCGCCAGTGGTGAAGTTCGTGGCGGACACCGTCGCCGTCCACGAGCTGGTGCTCAGTCCTCGCTGGTCCGAGACGGTCACCGAGCCGAGGGCCGCACTGACGGTGCCCCTGGGCGCCGCACTGCCCAGGCCCGCGGGGGCCGGCACGCTGATCGACAAAGTGCCCGTGGTCGGAATGACACTGATCTGGGAGCTGTTGCTGCCGCTGGTCTCAACGCTGTCCACGACCGCGCCGGTGAAGCTGGCCTTACCTCCGGATGCGGCCGTCAGCTTCCCCGCGGCGGTGTAGAGCACGCCGCCGCCGGTGAGCCAGGTGCCGTTCCCCGCGACCGAGACCCCCGCGGTGTTGTTGCGGTCGGCGATGACCGAAAGACCGGTGAAGGCCCCCGTGGTCGGTGCGCTGAAAGTGGTCTTGCCTCCGCTCTGGACGGCGAAGGGCGCACCACTGGTGCCCGCCGCACACGCAGTCGGGTAGGAGGGGCAGGCGAGGTAGATCGTCACTCCCGTGCCGTTCAGCTTCCCGCCCGAGATCGTCAGACCGATGGTGCTGGTGATGACGTACGTGCCGGGATTGAGGGTGAGCATGCCCCCCAGGGACGAGATGCTGGAGTACACCCCCGGACTGATCGTCTGGTTCCCGGAGATGTGGTTGACAGTGGGGAACGGCGGGCTCGGTGTCGTGGGACAGGCCGACGCGGCCGGGCACTGGGCCAGGGAGGCATACGGGTCGGTGCCGGCGGGCTGGTTGGTCGGGGCCGGGCTGTACGATCCGCCGCTCGACGTGGCGAAGCCGCCCGGCGCCGCCGGGCCGCCGATGGTGCCCCCGTTCGCGATGACCGAGGTGGCGCCGCTGACGAGCGCCGCCTGGCTGTTCGTCGAGTTCACCAGAATGCTGCCGGTGACCTGGACACTTCCGGGGTGGACGTACAGAGCGTCCGCGGCGCTCGCGTTGAGGACGCACAAGGTCGCCGTACACGCGGTCGCGGCCCGGGCGGTGTCCAACGGGCCGGTCACGACCCAGGTCAGCGCGGATGCGAGGGCAAGGACCATGGCGCAGACCGCGCGTGGCAGGCGGCATCGTCTACGGGTGCCGATATATCCGCTCGCGACCAGACGGCCGGGACCCGGAACCCGGGACGCGTCAGGGTGACGTGCCGGTGCATCGGCCGGCCCATGACTGCCTCGCACACGTCGGCCACTACCCGCCCGGGCGATGCCCGAGAATCCAATCGCGGGTCTCACCGTCACGTCCACCATCCTCAGCATGGCCAAAAACGTATCAAATGCCACATATTGGACACATGCTCCTGCGTGAGGTCACGCCCCCGTCTAGCGTGTCGGACTCCTGGCCGACGAATGGCTCTGTCCCGTAGTCGGTGGTGACGAAGCGTGATGGGCTCGTCGGCATCACCCGAACTACCTCGCCGTCGCCGGCGCCGCGAACTGCGCGACCCGTGCGTCGGCCTGAACGACCGGCGGCTTCGCGCCCGACACCAACGCCACACGGCGGTGGGCGGGACCTCCCCGCCCGCCGCCGCGGCATCTTCACAAGCCGCCCGGCCCACGAGGTCCCGGGCGACTCCCCCGCCCTCTCCCCGCTTCCGGAGACAGCACCCGTGCCCCGAAGAACCGCCGCGCCAGCACCCCCGACCAGCACGTTCGACGATGGCGAAGCTTCCTGGCCGTCATGTCCGCGCCGTTCTTCGTCCTCGGGTCGAAGCCGGTCGGTGATGCCGTCTCCGTGCTGACCACGTGGCGGGGATGCTCCGCGGTGTCCCCGGACCGGCACCGGTGCCCTGCGTCAGCCTGCGAACTCGTGCACGCCCCACCAGCCGCTGGAGTCGTGGTAGAGGCCGATACCGATCTCCTTGTAACGGGGGTTGATCTGAGCGGCGTGGTGCCCCGGGGATTCGGTCCACATCTCCTGGAACCGCTCGGCGGCCTGCTCCCCCGTGAGCGAGGCGTCGCTCCACATGACAATGCACTCTCCGGTCAGCGTCCGGCTACCGGTGAGGCTGGGCCCGGCACCGGAGGCGTTCTCGGAGTGGGCGAACCCGGTCTCGCGCATGTGGCGGGTCCACTGCACGGCGAAGTCCGTCAGGTCGGCCTTGACGACGAGGGCTGGGACGCCGTTGCGGGCACGCTCCTCGTTGATCAGCTTCAACGAGAGCGCCTCGGCACTGCCGGCGGCCCGGTCCGCTCCCGTGGTGTCGGGGCTCGCCGGGGCCGGCGCGGACGTCGTGCGACCGGGGCTCGCCGGGGCGTTGGCCGACGTCGCCCTGTCCGAACTCCGGTGGTCCTCGGACCTGCTCGGGGTCGGAGTCCGGGTCCGGGCCTTCGCCGTGGCCTGGCTGGAGGGGGCGGTGGTGGCTGTCGGACTGGTCGGCGCGGCCGTGGCCGGAGGCGGTGTGGCTCCCTCACTGGTCGCGGAGGCGGACGCCGCCGGGGAGGCGGACGCCGCCGGGGAGGCGTTGCCGGTCGCTGCCGCCGTCGCCGGCGGGGCACCTGCCGTGTCCGCAACGTATCCGCCGTTGTCCGGACCGCATGCGCTCAGCACGATGGCTATGGCACCGGTGGCCATGACGACGGCGATCCTCCGCCTACGACGAACGGAATGCATGAAAGGCTCCTGGCTCTTCCTGGCGGCTCGGAGCGGCTGCACGGCCGTGTACTTCCACGCGCGCCGCCCCTGGCCGGCCGACGCCTCTTGCGCCGACATCAGAGGAGACCGGCAGGCTCAGTGGCGATAACAACTAACTGCCGGGCACTTCGCGAGAGGGGGATCACAGCCGTCCTGACGGCCGGCCCGGCAGTCCGCGACCAGATGCTCGGACTCCCCGGCCGGGAGCCCGGCGTAGACGCCAGCGCGGGGTCGGATTCGGGTGGACCGAGAGACGTTGGCCGACCGGGCCCTCGAGTGCGCGCGTACGCCCCGTCCGCGGCCCCGTCTTCCTACTTCGTCCGGGAAGGCGGGGCCTTTCCGATTCGGGTGCGGTGCTCTCGTCAGCGGGACTCGGCGTGCTCCCAGCGGAACAGGACGAGGGCGACCAGGACCGTGCCGGTCGTGAAGGCGAGGAGGGACAGCGCCGGGGTGCGCGGGGCCGTCGTCCCACGGGTCGCGCCGGATCTGTCCCCGTTCCCCTTGACCCGGTCGAGGACGTCCTTGGTGGACAGCGCCCAGGCTCGGGTGTAATCGTCGATGCGGTCAGCGCCGCACTCCTGGGTGAGAAGCATGTCGTAATCCACGGTGAGAGCTGGGGCCGAAGGGACGGAGATGTTGCTCTGGGCGACTCGGTCGGCCTCCTCGCCCCTGCGCTGGGTCCTGCTGCGATACGGCGGACTTCCTGCGGTACGGGGCAGGTGCGGGACACGCTGTGAGCATGCCGGGACGGGCGCTGGGGAGTGCTCGATCGCCCTCGGCGGCCGGCCCGGCCGCATCCTTGGAAGGGGAGCTGGTGTCGGTGCGATCGGGAGCAGCGGAAGGCGCGGTGCTCCAGAGCCTGCTGGACCAGCGGCGGTACCGCGCGCTGGAGCGGGTGGTCTCGGAGCTGGGAGAGGAGTCGCTGCGGTGCGATGCGGCGGCCTGGGTGGTCGTCCTGCGCTCGCTGCTGGAGCGAGGGCTGGTCGGGGCGGCGGCCGCGATGGTCCAGCGCGCCAAGGGGTGCTTCGCCTCGTCCAGCCCGGCCGGCCTGTGGATGCGGTACCCGCCGCTGCTCGCCCGGGCGCCGGAGGCGAAGCCGGGCCTGGCGGCTCAGCTGCTGGCGGATGCCCAGGCGGTGGCCGCTGCCCCGAAGAGCTCCCCGCACGATCGGGCCGGGGCGGCCGAGTTCGCCTGTCTGGTCAGTGCGGTGCTGTTCTCCCTCGAAGGGGGCCGACCGGAGCGCCGGGAGGAGTCACTGCGCCACGCGGCGACCGCCGTACGGCTGTGCCGGGAGGTGGGTGCACCGCGCTCGGCCGAGCGGGTGCAGCGTCGCGCGTTCCGGCTGCTGCGACTTGCACCGGCCGACCCGGGGGGCGCGACAGAGTGGCTGGGGCGGGCGAGGGAGACCGCCCAGGCCCGCGGTGACCTGTGGTCCGTGGCCGAGAGCGACCTCCTCCAGGCCGAGGCCGACCTGGAGGAGATCCTCGAGGCGAACGCCTTCGGGAGCGCTCCTCCTCCGCCGGAGTCCTGGGGCGCGCGAGTACGGGCGCTGGAGGCGGTGGCGGACCGGATCCGCGAGGGAGGCGGAGTCATGGCCCGCGCCCGGGCGCGGTGGACGGCTGCGGACCTGCTGCTGCGGTACGGGGTCCCAGCGGGCGAGGGCATGGCCAGGGCCGCCGTCCGTGGCTTCCGTGAAGGCGGTGACATCGGCAGTGAGCTGTCGGTCCACCAGACTCTGTCGAGCTGGCACCTGGTGCGCGGGGACGCGGCCCGAGCCGAGCGGCACCTGGTCCGCGCGCAGGCCCTCAGCGAGCAGTCGGGAATGTGGGCGGCGGAGAGCGCCCGTCAGGCGGCGTTCCTGGAGGACCTGACCCGGCGCGGCCACTTCGGCCAGACCGAACTGCACACCTCCCCGCAATCGGGCTCGATGCAGGAGTCCGTTGCCCAGGCGGTGCAGCGCAGCGCGGCGCTCTCCCTGATGGGGCTGACCGAGGAGGCTGCGGCGACACTGCGCGAGGTCCAGGACGGGCCGGCGTCGACCGGTCATCCGTCGCCACTGGCGGCGGACGTGGCTCTGTCGCTGGGTACCCACCTGGCGGACTCCGGCCCCGGGGAGGCGGTGTCCGTCCTGCTGCAGGGCGCAGCGCAGGCACACCGGCAGGGCCTGCGGTCGGAGGAGGCGCAGTGCCTGGCCACGGCGGCGTGGGTTGCGGCCGTGGCCGCCGGCCGGGGTGTCCCCGTGTCGTCCCCCGCCGAGATCGAGGAGCGCTTCGCCGCGGCGGAGCGGCTCCTCGGGCAGACGCCGCCCGACCTCGCGGCCCACGTTCAGTTGGTCAAGCTGTGCCACCTCAGGCACCAGGAGGCGTTCATCCGCCGGGACTGGGACGGCTGCGGCCGGTATCTGACGCTCGCCGAGGCGGTCTGCCGCGGCTACGGTCTGGGTCTCCTGCTCGCCGACACGCTCTCGTTCGAGGCCCTGACCCTGATGGAGGTCAACCGGATGGGAGCCGACGCGTATGAGCAGACGAACGCTCTGCTGGCGGAGGCGTCCGAGCTGCGCCGTCGGGCCGGTTACGCGGGCGAGGCGTGGCGCGGTTCCTTCCACCGGGCCGTCAACGCCCTGGAGTCGGGAGACCGGCACCCGGACCAGGAGGTGCGCCGGGAACGCTGGATGGCGAGCGCCCGGCTCCTCGACGCCGCTGCCGTCGCGATCGACCGACTGAGGTCGAAGGCCGCCGTGGCGGACACCGCTCCGGAGCGCGCGCAGGCCGCCAGGATGGCTGCGGTCCGGGGGAAGGAGGAGGTCTACCGGCTGGGCTTCGAACTCCAGCAGTACCGTCTGGGGGACAGCTCTGCCGCCCTGTGGTGGCTGGAGCGGGCCAAGGCCCGGGCGCTGCTCGACGGCGTCGAGGCGCTCGGCGAGTCCGACGAAGGGCGGATCAGTCGGATCCCGCTGCCCGGGCCCGTGACTGTGGCGCGGTTGCGCATCGCGTTGAAGGCGGAGGAGCAGCGCGCGGACGGGCGGCGCGTGCTGCTCGTGCAGTACCGGTGCGTGCCCGCCGGCACGCTGGTGTACGGACTGCGGTCGGACTGGGACGAACCCCGCATGGCCGCGGTGCCGCTGTCGTACGAGGCGCTTGCCGAGTCGGCCCGGATGTGGTTCCAGGTGCCGGGCGGGGTCCGGATGATGATGGAGGACTACGAGGGCGACGTGAGCGACTGGTATCGCCTCGCGCCGCTGGTGTCCCCGCTGGCCGAGTGGTCCGCTCCCGGGGATCTCGTCCATCTGGTGCCGTACGGCTTGCTGCACCAACTGCCGCTGCACACCCTGCCCGTGGACGGCGTCCCGCTGCTGTTGCGCAACCCCGTGTGCTACGCGCCCTCGGCGGCGATCCTGCACGGGCTGTGGCAGCGGCCCAGGCGGGCGGGTGAGGCCAGGCGGGGGCGGGCGGCGGTGTTCGGTGATCCGCGCCAGAACCTGCCCAGGGCGGTGCACGAGGCCCGGGTCGTGGCCGACCTCCTAGGAGTGAAGGCCGAGTTGGGGGCGAACGTTTCACTGGCCCGAGTGCGCGAGGCCCTGCGTGAGGACGGCCTGGTCCACCTCGCCGCCCACGGCGTCCTGTCGGTCGGGGACGGCTTCGAGCGCGGCATGGATCTCGCGGACGGCCGCTTGCGGGCCTCCGCCCTGCTCGGCGGACAGACCGCCGCCTGCGGGACGGTGGTGCTCAGCGGCTGCGAGACCGGGGTCAACGAGCAGCGGCCCGGGGACGAGCCGGTGGGCCTCACGCGGGCCCTGCTGCTCGGCGGCAGCTCGTGCGTGGTGGTCAGCCAGTGGCAGGTCGCCGACGACTCCGCGGCCGAGCTGCTCACCGCCTTCCACGAGGAACTGGGGGCCGGTGCACCGCTGGCCCTGCATCGGGCGGCCCTCAGGTCCGCCGGTGGGCCGGACCCGCAGAGGCACCTCTACCACTGGGGGGCCTTCGTGGTCGTGGGAGACTGGACCTGAACCCGCAGATCGGGTAAATCTGCAGCAGCGCCGGGATGGTTGACCGAGCCTCAGATCTGGAGGAGCTGAAATGGTGGACGTGCCCGACGGCGCAGCCTGCGTCGAGTTCGACATGGAGGTGGACGAGGCGGCGTTGGGCGAGCGGGACGGCGAGTCGGCCGTACTCGACAAGGAGGTACGCCTGTTGGCCAAGGACAACCGGTTCACCTTGAGCCTCGGGCCCGTCGAGCCGGACGCCGGTGCCCCCGCGGGCAGCGTGGTGCTCGAGATTCCCTTGCGGTGCGTCGGCCACCCGCATCCCGAGTGCGAGCTGCACTGGCTGAGCGTCAGCCTGTCGGTCAGGCCCGGCCGGGTGCTGGACCTCAGCCCCGGCTCCGAGGTCGCGGACCAGCCCGTCAAGGTGGTCAGGAAGCGCACCGGCGGGCTCTCCTTCGACAAGACGGTGACCAAGCTGGCCCCCGAGATCGCGCGTGAACGCAGCACGGAGCAGGACGTCTACTTCCCCACGCTCCAGGCGAGCGGGAAGGACATGCAGCTGGCCAAGTGGACGTTCGAGCGCGCGGGCGAGACCCCGCTGCGCGCCGACCGCGAACTGAGCGTCCTGGCCGGCTTCGCGGACACCGGTGTACCTGAGGACCTGCAGGTGACCCTCCGCGCGAAGGTAACGGTGCGCGGCTGGCAGGGGACGATCCCGCTGCTCGGCAAACGGAAGGTCGCGTTCAATCCCCGGCTCAAGCTGAGCGGTTCGTCCGACTGAACGGTCCAAGTTCACCCCCCGGCCCGGCCGGACAACTGATCTTCGGCGGGTCGAGGGGCGGTGCTTGCTGGTCGATGAGCGCGAGCAGCTGACCGGGGCCGCCTCTCATTCCCCGGTAGCTCCGTCGATGCGTTCGCGGAGGAGGTCGGCGTGGCCGTTGTGGCGGGCGTACTCCTCGATCACGTGGGTGAGGATGTAGCGGAGCGAAAAGACGTCCCTACCGAAGTGACCGGTGACGTCGAGGGATTCGGCGGCGTCCACGATGGCGTTGGATCGGGCACACTCCTCGTGCCAGATCTCGAACGCTTCGGCCGGGTCTGCGGTGTCGACACCGAATGCACCGCCTTCGCTACGGGGCCAATGGGGCTTGGCGTGCTCGCCGTGAAGCACGTTGCGGCACCGTGGGGGTTCTCGGCGAGGACGAAGCCATCCCGTCGTGGCTGGGCACAGCCTCCACCCGCTGATCGCCCGCGGGACGTCGTCGCCTCCCCGGACCTCGACCGGGGCCCTGGGAGCCGACGTCGACTGCCCGACCGCGCGCACCGCTCCCCGTTGCCGCCACGCGGTCGGACTGAACGCGTACCGCCGCGGCGTCAGTCATTCGTCATGTAACCGTCAGGTTTCGGTAACATGACCAACTATTGATCGAACGTCACAAAGTACATAGCTTCACGATGTCCGGCCTCACGGCGTCCAGCCGACAGGCCACGCTTCATCGATCCGCCGTCGCGCGTTCCGCGCAGATTGGTTGAACAGCGCTGATACGAAATCCGGCCGTCAGTGCCGCTGCCGTGAACTCCCCTCCGCCGGGCCCGAGAACCACTCGTGGAGCGGTCGCCGGGCTGGTCCCGGAATCCAGAGAGCGACCGGAGGCGGCCACCGCCGCGACCTGCCGGATGTCCGAACCGGTACGGGTGTTGGCGACGTCAACGCGGTCGACGACGACTCCACCCCCGCTGTCACCATGGTCCGACTTTCAATCACCCACGGCATCTGCTGACCGCTTTCGCCCACCCTCGCCGTCCCTCGGCCGAATGCGCGGCATCAATGTCGCACTTTCAGCATCGTAAGGATCACGAAAGAGACGAACATGGCCACTTCTGAGACCAGTGCCGCCCTCGACATCGCCTACCGATGCGACGACACCACCCGCCCGATCCTCGACCAGATCGCCGACAAGTGGTCGATGGCCGTGCTCACAGTCCTCGACGAGCCCAAGCGGTTCAACGAGATCAAGCGTCACCTCGACGGCGTGACCCAGCGGGTCCTCACCCAGACCCTGCGCCGCCTGGAACGCAACGGGATGATCGTGCGACGCGTGCTGCCGACCTCGCCGGTCGGCGTCGAGTACTCCCTCACCCCGCTCGGCAGCTCCCTGTGGGAGCCTTTCAGCCAGTTGTGCGCCTGGACGGTCGCGAACACGGACCAGATCCGGGCACATCAAATGGAATACGACCGGCGCATGCACGACTGTCGCAGCTCCGACCCCGGAGCTGGTTCGACGCCCCGGTAGTTCTCCGACGACCGTGCCGGACGTGCCCGGGGTACCTCCCGCCGCCGAGCCGGCCAGTCGCACCAGCGGTTGACATTTGTCATTCGGGGCCGGTGACGCGGCGTCACTACCGACGGTGGTCGACGGGCGGGAGCGTAGTGACCATGGGAACGACACAGGCCGTGATGACAGCCGAGGGGCTACGGTACCGGTACGGGGAGACGGTCGCGCTGGACGGCGTGGACCTTCGGGTCGATCCCGGGGAGTGCGTCGCACTGCTCGGGCCGAACGGGGCCGGCAAGTCGACCCTCGTCACGATAGCCGTCGGGCTGCTCGCGCCCCAGCACGGGACCGTACGGATCCTGGGCGGTGATCCGCGCCGCGCGGCGACCCGTCGGCGGCTGGGCGTGGCGCAGCAGACGCTGGGCTTTCCGAACACGCTGACCGTGAACGAGCTGGTGACCGGTGCCGCGGTCCGCGGTGGGCTGCGGGCGTCGGCGGCCGGTCCGGTCCTGGCGGAACTCGGGCTGACCGAGCTGAAGGGCAGGCGGGTGTCGAAGCTCTCCGGCGGCCAGAAGCAGCGCGTGCAGCTGGCGATGGCGCTGGTCACCGAGCCGGTCCTGCTGGTGCTGGACGAGCCGACGGTCGGCCTGGACACGAACGCCCGGCGGCACTTCTGGCAGATCCTGGCGCGCCGCCGGGAGCAGGGCGCCGCGGTGCTGGTGACCACGCACCTGATCGAGGAGTCGGCCGCGGTGGCGGACCGGGTGGTGGTGCTCGATCGCGGCCGGATCCTGGCGGACGCGCCGCCGGATGAGCTGGTGTCACGGTTGCCGGACCGCACGGTGACCGTCAGGACCGGCCTCGACCACGACGAACTGCACCGGTTGCCGGGCGTCCTGTCGGTCGCGCCCGAGCACGACCTGGTGAGGATCCAGACGCGCACCCCCGAGGACCTGCTGCGCGTGCTGCTCGACCGGGATCCGGATCTGTCGGAGTTGCGGGTGCGGGACGCGGGCCTGGAGGAAGCCGTGCTCGCTCTGACGGACCGAGCGGAGGCGGCGTGAACGCGGTGACGGCACGGATCTTCGGGGTCGAGTTGCGGGACGAACTGCGGGCGATCGTGCGGGAGCCGACCTCGCTGTTCTTCAGCATCCTCATGCCCGTCGGGTTCTTCGTCCTGTTCAACCTGGTGTACGGGCACGACACCACACAGGGGCTCTCGGCCGGTACGGCCATGGTGGCCACCTTCGGCACCTACGGGGTGATCACCGTGGCCGCCCTGCAGCCGGGCATCGGGGTGGCGCAGGACCGGGACCTGGGCTGGCTGCGTATGAAGCGGGTCTCGGCGGTGCCGATCGGGATCAGCCTCGCCGCGAAGGCCGCCGCCGCGCTGCTCTACGGGGTGGGCGTGCTGGCGCTGATGGGAGTGGCGGCCGCGGCGTTCGGCACGCTGCACGCCTCGGCCTGGGCGCTGCTGCGCGTCGCGGCGGTGCTGCTGCTGGGCACCGTCCCGTTCACGCTGTTCAGCGTGGCCGTCGGGCTGCGGTTCCGCACGGGGGCGACGATCGCGCTGCTCAACGCGGTGCTGTTCCCGCTGGCGATGCTGTCCGGGCTGTGGATCCCGATCCAGTTCCTGCCCTCGGTGGTACGGCACATCGCGGAGTTCCTGCCCACGTACCACCTCGCGCAGCTCGGGCTCGCCCAACTCGGCGGCGGCACCGTGGTGATCCACGTGCTCGCCCTGCTGGTCACCACCGCGGTGGCCACCGCGGTGGCCACCATGTCCTATCGTCGTGCGCGGATATGACTACTGTTGACGCCCCCGTTCCCGGGTCCGTGGCCGCTCGGCTGCGGACCTGGGACTGGGTCTACCTCGGCTACCTGCTGTTCGTGCTGGCGCAGCCCTACTTCTCACCGGATCCGCGGTGGTGGGAGTGGCCGCTGGCGATCGCGGTGTGCGCGGCCACCGCCGTGCTGTGGGCGGCTGCGCTGTTGCGCGGCCCGTCCGCGAGCCACATCTGGTCGTCGATCGTGCCGATGGCCGCGATCGGCACACTGACCGCGCCGTTCAACACCAACGCGAGCGTGCTGTTCATCTACGCGGCGGCCGTCGCGGGCGACACGCTGCCGTGGCGCGACGCCCGGCTGTGGTTCGCGGGTCTGACCGTGCTGGACAGTGTCACGGCGCTGGTGTCGCAGGTCCCGATGCCCTACCGGCTGTGGGGTTTCGTATCGGCGCTGTTGCTGATCTGGGTGATCGGGCTGCTCGAACTCAAACAGCGTGACCGGCGTCAGGAGCTGGAGAACGAGCGGCTACGCACCTCGCAGGTCGAACTGCTCGCGACCATCACGGAACGCGAACGGATCGCGCGTGACCTGCACGACCTGCTCGGGCATTCACTGACCGCGGTGGTGATGCGGGCGCAGCTGACCAAGGAACTGGTGCTGGCCGACCCGCAGCGGGCGCGCGCCGAGGCCGAGGAGATCGAACGCAACGCGCGGGAGGCCCTGGCCGCGGTGCGCAGCACGGTCACCGGCTGGCGGCAGACCAACATCCGTGCGGAGCTGGAGGCGGCGCGGCGAGCGCTGGCCGGGACCGGGGTGACCTTGCGGGTGGACTTCGAGGACGGGCTGATCCTGATCGCGGCCGCCGAGCACGCGTTGGGGCTGGCGTTGCGGGAGGCGGTGACGAATGTGGCCCGGCATGCGCGGGCGTCCACCTGCCACATCGGACTGGACACGGACGGAGAGCGGGTGCGGCTGGTGATCGCGGACGACGGGATCGGCGGCGAGGCTCCGGAGGGCACCGGACTGACCGGGCTGCGGGAGCGGATCGCGAAGCTCGGGGGCGCGGTGCAGCGCACCGGCTCGGCCGGCACGACGCTGACCATCACGGTGCCGGTCGAGGTGGCCCGATGATCCGGGTGGTGCTGGCCGAGGACCAGGGCATGGTCCTGGGCGCGTTCGCGTCCCTGCTGGACCTGCAACCGGACATCACGGTGGTGGCGACCGCGACCAACGGCGACGACGCGCTGGCCGCAGTGCGCGAGCACCGCCCGGACGTCCTGGTGACCGACATCGAGATGCCCGGCCGCACCGGTCTGGACCTGGCGGTGGAGCTGAACGCCCTGGGTGACCCCACGCGGGTGCTGATCGTGACCACGTTCGCGCGCAGTGGCTACCTGCGGCGCGCGGTCGACGCCGGGGTGGCCGGGTACGTCCTCAAGGACGCGCCGATCGGCGAACTGGCGGCGGCCCTGCGCCGGGTGCACGCCGGCGAACGGGTGGTCGCGCCGGAACTGGCGGTGGCCGCGTGGGACGCGGCCGATCCGCTGACCGACCGGGAACGCGAACTGCTGCGCGCGGTCTCGGAGGGGGCGAGCAACGCCGAGATCGCGGCGCGGCTGTTCCTGGCCGAGGGCACCGTGCGCAACTACCTGTCCAGTGCCATGGCCAAGCTGGGCGCGCGAAACCGGACGGATGCGGCCAGGACCGCGATGACGCGCGGCTGGCTCTGACCCGGATCCGCGCAGGTTGGCCAAGGCCCGGCCGGTCGAGCCCGGTGGCGGGCCGCCGGCCGGGTCAGGCGGTGAGCGGGTGGGCCGCCGACGGGGTCAGGCGGTCAACGGGTGGGCCGGCAGCCGGTCGGGCAGTGCGAACAGCAGGTCGTGCAGCGGCCGGCCGGTGCCGTGCCAGATCGACAGCGCGTACACGCTGATCGGGTAGTGGACCCAGCGCGGCGGCGCCCACACCGTGCCGCGCACGGTGCCCCCCTGCCCGGTCGCGTCGAGGCTCGACGGCACGTCGCCGGAGGTGACGAGCAGGTCCCAGGCCTGCCGCGGCACGGCGAACCGCGCCTCGTCGAGGTCCCCACGCATGCTCGCGCGCAGGATCGTCGTCGCCGCGATGTCGAGCGTCAGCGCGCCGTCGACCAGCACCCGGTCGACTCGGAATCCGGAGTCGGCCAGCTCGGCGCACAGCCAGTCGACCGCGGCGTTGAGCAGGTCCGTCGTGGCGCGCTCGGTGGTGATCGCGCGGCACAGCAGCGCCTGGAAGTGCACCTCTTCGGGCACGACGACCCGGTCGCCGATGACCGTCCTGAGCAGCGCCATGTCCACGGCGGTCGGTTCCTCGTGGGCGGCGGCGACGTTGCGGGCGACGGCGCGCAGGAACGGGTCGGCGCAGTCGTCGAGCAGGAACGTCCAGAGTTTCCCGCACAGTTCGACCATCCGGACACCGGTGGTCGAGTGGATGACGCGTAGCGCGCAGCGCAGCAGGATCTTCTGGAACAGCGTCATGGCCACCCGGAACCCCATGCCGTGCACCCATTCCTCGACGGTCATGGTGTCGTGCGCGACGACGACGTCGGCGACCAGGTCGGGATTGGTGACGTCGCAGGGCATCCAGCGCGTCGTCACCTTGTGCTTTTCCTGGAAGGACTCCCGCGAGTAGTCGGTGTTGTTCAGCAGGAGCAGCGGGTAGATCACCGGCGATCCGCCGGCGGTCAGCACCTCCTCGACACCGTCGAGGTACGACTCGTAGGTCTCGCCGGGCAGGCCCCAGATCAGGTCGGTGTAGGTGGGCACGTCGAGATCGCGGAACCGGGAGAGCAGCCGACGGTAGTGGTCGGTGCGGATGTTGGCCCGGTTGGCGATCTTCAGCACCTCCGTGTCGAAGGACTGCGCGGACAGCGTGATCGCACCGGTCAGGTCGGCGGCGTGCAGCATGCTCGCGATCTCCACGATGCGATCGTTGCCGTTCTTCGCCCAGTTCGTGCTGATGATCAGCCGCTTGTCGTGGCGCCGGCAGAGTTCCACGATGTGCTCCGCGATCTGCCGGTCGCGGGCGAGGATGCCGAAGTTCGCGTCCGCGATGAAGAGTGTCGCGTCCGTGGGCATCAGCCGGATCAACCGGTCCAGTTCGGCGAAGATCCGGTCGAGATCGAACTGCCGCACCTTGGAGTTCGTCGCGCCGCCCCAGTAGCAGAACGCGCACTTGTACGGGCAGCCCCGGTTGGTCTCGTAGACGATCATGGACGAGCCCGCGATTTCCTCGTCGGAGTACACCGGGGTGAGGATCGGTGAGGCGACCTGCTCCAGATCGGTGATGCGGTCCGCGTCCGGGTTGGTGACCACGACGCCGTCGGACCAGTGGCTGATGCCGGGGATCGCGGCGAGGTCCCCGTCGACGAGGAAGCAGTGCATCAGGTCTCGGAAGCGCAGTTCGCCTTCGCCGTGCACCAGCACGTCCACCCAGGGGGCCTCGGTGAAGAGTGGATCCTGCTGGTGGCTGACGTCGTTGCCGCCGACCACGACACGGCAGTTCGGCCACCGCTGCTTCACCTGGCGGGCCAGTTCCAGGGACTGGGCGCGGTTCCAGAAGAACACGGTCAGCGCGACGACGAACGGCTCGTCCCAGGAGTCGAGCAGCTCCGTCATCGCCTGCACGCCACCGCTCTGCTCGCGCACGCTGATCCGGAAGTCGCAGCTCTCGTCGAGGACCGGGTCAGCGACCGAAGTCGCCTTGAGATAGCCGAGAGTGACGCTGTACCGGACGCCGTGCATCGCGGTGAACTCGACGAGCTGTACGGACTTCTTCCTGGCGGGCGCCGGTGCTGACGGCCGGCCGGCGGTGGCAACGTGGATCGTGTCCATCGTGGAGGTCATAGCTGCACATCCGTACACAGTCGGGTGGAGTGGACGTTCCGCACGCGGAAGTGGCACGTGGCTCGACCGCCTCGGCGCGACGGGGAGTCGTCGCCTCTCCTGCCTCGAGGTCACTGACGGAGCCGGCCCTCGCCGTTCCGCGCGATTTCCCGCATCGATGCCCGTCCGGAGGTGCGGCGGCTTTCCTATTCCAGGGTCGTCTCGCGACTTTCCGGACACTCACCCCGGCAGCAAGGAGCCGGCCGCACACATGTCGGCAACGGATATACACCGTTGCAGCGCCGGACAGAGGCGTCAATAACGCACTCCTGGCATCCTAGGTATCTCCGGGGATACTTGCGCGAGCCCGAATGAATTTGAGCTTCCGTTGAGCTTTTGAGCCTGCACTGGGCTTGGCCACCTGAATATTGACGACCCCGCAGGCCCGATGTAGCGTCAGCTGCGAAACACCCCGACGGCGCCGAGCGGCCCCGAATCGTGCGGGTGTTAACCCCAGCCGCCGATCTGGCGAATATCCGGTTGTTAGGGAGTGGTATCGGTGCGCTTCGGGCTTTCCTTTCTTCCCGACTGCACGCCGGAGACGAAATCTCCGCAGACTTATTTCAGCGACGCGCTGGAATTGTCGGTCCGGGCCGAGGCGGGCGGACTGGACTCCGTCAAGATGACCGAGCACTACCTCCACCACTACGGCGGATACTGCCCGAGTCCGCTGGGTTTCCTGTCCGCCGTGGCCGCCCGAACGAGTTCGGTCCGGCTGATGACCGGCTGCGTGCTGCCGGTCTTCCACCACCCGATCCAGCTGGCCGCGGAAGCCGCACAGGTGGACGCGATCAGCGGCGGCCGGCTCGACGTGGGCTTCGCGCGGGCTTACCTGCCCGACGAGTTCGACGCGCTTGGCGTGGAGATGGACGAGAGCACCGACCGGTTCCGCGAGACCATCCGCGCGGTGCGGCGGATCTGGACCGAGGAGAAGGTCAGCGAGCAGACGCCGTTCTTCTCCTATCGCGACGTGACCGGACTGCCGCGGCCCACCCAGCGGCCGCATCCGCCGATGTGGGGTGCCGCGGTGCGCACCCCGGAGAACTTCGCCTGGCTGGGCACGGAAGGGCTGGGGCTGCTGATCACCCCGATGATCTCGCCGCACGAGTTCCGTGACCACCTGACCCTCTACCGCGACGCGTTCCAGGCCACGCACGGCGGCTCCGGGCTCCGCCCCCGGGTCACGGCCAGCCTGCCGCTGGTGGTCGCCGAGACCGACGAGCGCGCGGAGGAGATCGCCACGACCTACCTGCGTCGCTACCTGGACGTGTGGGCGGAGGCCGTGAACCCGTGGGACCGCCGGGAATCCTCGGCCTACCGCGGCTACTCCGGATTCGGCTGGATGCTGCGCGGCCTGCAGCCCGCCAAGCTTTTCACCGAAGGCGGTGCGATCGTCGGTTCACCGGCCACGGTCATCGACCGTATCCGCGCCTTCAACAACCACATCGGCGGCGTCGACGAAATCCTGTGGCAGATCGATTTCGGCGCGATGCCGCTCGCCGAGGCTGGGCAGACCCTGGAGCTCTTCTGTGACAAGGTTCTGCCCGAGGTGAAATCACTGTGACTGTTGCCTCCTCGAAACAGGGGAGGCAGCACCGAGAAAAGAATGGGGGTGAATGCACATCATGGAGGGTTTCGACGACCTGGTGCTGGACGACAGCGCCTTCGAGCTGGTGGACCTGGGCGAGGTGGTGCCCGCGTCGGTGACGGCCGGCTACGGCCTGACCGAGCTGTCCGCTTCCGGCGGCCAGAGCAGCTGCTGCTGCTGCTGCCCGTGCTGCTCCTGCACCTGATCCGGTGCGGCGATGACCACTGATCGGCATCGAACGGGAAGGGAGGTGAATGCACGTCATGGAGGGTTTCGACGACCTGGTGCTGGACGACAGCGCCTTCGAGCTGGTGGACCTGGGCGAGGTGGTGCCCGCGTCGGTGACGGCCGGCTACGGCCTGACCGAGCTGTCCGCTTCCGGCGGCCAGAGCAGCTGCTGCTGCTGCTGCCCGTGCTGCTCCTGCACCTGATCCAGGTGCTGATGTCCCCGGCACCTGTGCTCTAGCCGGTGCGTGTTCGTGAACGGGGACCGGGTGGCTCTCGGTCCTTCTCCTGACCAGGCATCAACGAAGGCGTGAAGAAACGGTGGTCATGGAAGTCAATGTCGAGCGGATCCGGCCGCGACTGCGCGGGGACGTCTACGTCATGCGCGTGCCGGAGGGTGCCTACATCCGTAGCAACCTGGGCGGGTCGATGCTCAAGGGTGCGTCGACATACGAGTTCATCCAACGGATCGCACCGCTGTTGGACGGCACCAGGACCCTCGGCGAACTCTGTGCGGCCGCGCCCGAGGCCAGCCGCGCCAACCTGGCCAAGCTGACGATGCTGCTGCTCGGCAAGGGCTACGTCAAGAACGTCCTGGACGACCGTCCGCACACCCTGCCCGCCGACCTGGCCAAGACCTACGCGGCCAACATCGCCTTCATCGAGTACTTCACCGAGTCGCCGGAACTGCGCTTCGAGCACTACCGCGACAGCGGCATCGTGCTGGCCGGATCCGGCCCGCTGCTGCAGGCCCTGACCAACTCGCAGCTGCGCTCCGGCGTGCGCACCGTGTCCCTCGCCCCCTTCGGCGAGCTCGACCGCGACCGCATCGCCGAGCACCTCGCCGCGGGCCGGGCGCAGGACCCGGAGCAGCGGATCGCCTACCTGGACGTCGACGCCGAGCAGCTCGACCGGATCGCGGCCGACGCCACCATGGTGCTGCACGTAGCGGACCGCCCGATGATCGAACGCGCCCTGCTGCTTCCGCAGATCGCGAGCTCCGCGGGCGCCGCTTTCGCACAGGCGGTCGTGACGGGCGACGAGGCCTGGCTCGGCCCGGTGATCGGCAAGGACGGCGACGCCACCGCCTGGGAGTCCGCCTGGCGCCGACTGCGCGCGCTCGCACCGGACCTCGTCGGCGCGGATCTGCGCGACCACCCGGAGGCCGCGCCGAGCGACTTCCTACGCGGCCCCACCGTCGCCCTGGTCGCCAACCAGCTGTGCTTCGCGGCCTTCCGGCACCTCACCGGCATCGACCCGGGCGCCGGAACGGATCACCTGGTCCGGTTCGACCTGGAGACCCTGGAGACCGCGAAGCACCCCTTCCTGGCGCACCCGCTCGCCCGGCCCGGCGTCCCCGACGACCCGGCCCGGCTGGCCGCACTGGCGGCCGCGGCGCCCGTCGACGACGAGGAGCTGGCCCGGCGCGCGGTGGACTGCGTCGGACCGCGAACCGGCGTGTTCGCGGAGGTCACCGAACGCGACTACGAACAACTGCCGCTGTTCGTCAGCGAGGTCGTGGTCTCGGACCCGGTCGGCCTGGCCGGCGGTCCGTTCCCGGTCCACGGCTGCGGCGAGAGCGTGGTCGAGTCGCGCCAGCGGGCCGTCCGGCACGCCTTCGAGCGCTACGCGGCCGTCATGGTCGACTCCCGCAAGGGCGACCGGCTGTACGGCTCGGACGTGCTGACCGGTGAGCCGGTCGCGGTCGACGCCGCGGAGGTCTTCCCCGCGCGGACCGCGGCCTCCGGGGACGACTGGGCCGCGGCCGTGCGCGCCGCCGTGGTCGCGGCGGCCACCGAGAACGTCGCCGCGGCACTCTCCGCCGCGACCGAACCGCTGCCCCGGTTGGACCTGGACGCGGTGGAGCTGGCCCCGCGCGGCGCGCGCTACCTGAAGCTGCTGAAGATCGTCGACCAGGCGTTCGAGGTCCATGACCTCTCCGACCTGCTCGGGCTGCCCACGTTCGCGTTCACCACTCCGGACGCCACCGTCGCCTGCACGAGCGATCTGGACGTCGACGTCGCGTTGGAGAAGGGGTTGGAGCGGACGCTGCTCGCCTACCAGTCCCGGGCCGCGAACCAGCCCGGTTACGCGCCGACGCAGGTGCCCGACCTGCCCGAGCACCTGCGCGGGGAAGCCGGGGCGCGGCCGGCGTCCGTGACCCTCGACGAGGTCGTCACGAGGTTGACGCGCGACGGCGGCCGCGTGGTCGCGGTACCGCTCGACCACGATCCGCTCGTCGCCGAGCTGTGTCCGTTCGTGGTGCGCGCCGTGGTCGTCCATGGCTGACCAGCCCCAGGTGCTCCTCGAACCGCAGCAGGTGATCGTCGGGCCGTGGCCACCGGGCTGCCCGGAGTGTCTGCGCTCCCGGCGCGCCGCCTCGGCCTCCGCCGAACGCGCCGCCGAGATGGCCGCCGCGGTGCCGCACCGGGAGCTGCCGACCTTCCTGGCGGACACCGTCGCCGAGCTGGCCTCGGCCGGGTCCGGGGCGCAGCGGTTCTGGACCGTCGACCCGGCCACGCTCACGCTGTCCCGGCACGGCTTCCTCACCGATCCGCGCTGCCCCGCGTGTTCGGCAGTGCCCATCGACACCGAACAGGGCGCGAGGATTCTCCGCGAGCCGCGGCCCAAGCTCTCGCCCGAGTCGAGCCGCGTCCGCCTGCTGGACCCCAGCGGCCTCGACGCGACCTACGTCGACGGGCAGAGCGGCCTGATCCCCTCGATCACCGCCTATGCGCAGCACTCGTTCCCGTTCACCGAGGCCGTGCTGGCGGTGCCCGGTGTCACCATGGAGGCGGCCGGTTACGGCCGCACCCGGGACTTCGTGTCGGCGAGGGCCATCGCGGTGGCGGAGTCGCTGGAGCGGCTCGCCGCGTACGCGCCGAGCAAGCGGACGAGCGTGACGGCGAGCTACGCCGAGGTGGCCGAGGACGCGATCGATCCCCGCTCGCTGGGGCTGTACCCCGACGACCGGTTCGGCGTCCCGGGCTTCCCCTACCGGGAGTTCACCGAGGACGCGGTGACCAACTGGGTGTGGGGGCACTCCTTCGGCCAGGACCGGCCGGTGCTGGTGCCGGAGAGCTTCGTCTACTACCGGCTGCGGCTGTCCGGCGGGGAGGCCGGGTTCGCGTGCGAGATCTCCAGCGGCTGCGCCCTCGGGGGGTGTTACGAGGAGGCGGTGCTGCACGGCATCCTCGAAGTCGCCGAGCGTGACGCCTTCCTGATGGCCTGGTACGGGCGGACCCCGCTGCCCGAGATCGACCCGGCCACCGTTCCCGACCGCAGGATCGCGCTGGTGGCCGAGCGCATCGAGCGCCAGGGCTACCGGGTGCGCGTCTTCGACACCACGCGGGAACACGGGATTCCGTCGTTCTGGACGTTCGCCGAGGACGTCACCGGAACCGAACGGCCCAGAGCCGTGTCGACCGGCGGCAGCGGGCTGCGCCCGACCGAGGCGATCCTGGCCGCGCTGCACGAACTCAGCCAGACCGTCGAATACGTGACCGTGCTCGCGCTCGATCCGGGCTGGCTCGACCGTGCCCGGCACCTGGCCGACCATCCGGACGACGTCCTGTCGATGGCGGACCACCTGCTCTGCGCCGCGAACCCGGCCACCTTCGACCGGTATTCCTTCTTGACCGACGACCCGGTGGCGTTGACCTGGCAGCAGGGACTCGAACGCTGGAACTGGCCGCGCAACACCGACATCGGCGCGGATCTCGACGAGTCCGTCCGGCGGTTCGCCGCGGCCGGCATGGACGTCGTCGCCGTCGACACCACCTCCACGGAACAGGCATCGGGAGGCTTCAGATGCGTCAAGGTGATAGCACCGGGCTCGGTGCCGATGACCTTCGGGCACACGGCTCGGCGAGTGACCGGACTGCCCCGGCTGCCCCAGGTGCGCAATCCGCACCCGCATCCCTTCCCGTGATCGAGGACGCCGTGATCGAGCGCGAGGACGGAGTCGGCCGGGAGTTCTGGCGAGTCACCCTGGAGGACCTCGCCGAGGCGATGGGAACCCGGCAGTCGGAGTACGGCAACCCGGACGAGCCGCTGAAGTTCAAGATCTACCGCGGTCGGCCCCGCCGCCCGCTGACGACCAGGGTGCCCGGGAAGCTGACCGCGGTCGAGGCCTTCGACGACTCGGCGCTGGCGACGCTGCTGCGCTACGGCTACGGCATCTCCCGGCAGGAGTTCGACACCAACGGCACCTGGCCGTACCACCGGATGGTCGCGTCCGCGCGCTGCCTGTTCGGTGTCCAGCTGTACGTGTGCCTGGCCGACGGCGTCTACCACTACGACGCCGCCCACGACGTGCTGGTACTGCTACGCGACGGGGACCACCGACGACTGCTCACCAGGGCGACCGGAACCGCGGGCAGCCTGCCGGAGGCCGTGTTCGTGCTCTCCGGGCTGTTCGCCAAAGCCGCGTACATCTACCGTGACTACGCCTACCGCCTGTGCACCCAGGAGGCGGGCCTGCTCGCCGGGAACATCGACCTGGTCGCGCGGTCCATGGGTCTGCGGGCTCACCTGCACCATCAGTTCGTCGACGAGCCCGTCCACCGACTGCTCGGACTCGACGCCGACGAGGAACCGGCCCTGCTGGTCATGCCACTGCACCTGGCCGGCGCCGTCACCCGGCGCGCCCCGGTCGTGGAAACGGCCGCGGCGCTGGCCGCGGGCATCGACCCGATCGAACCGGACGTGGTGCGCAGCGGACTGCGGGTCGCAGCGACCTGCCCGACGCTGACCGAGGTCAACCGCGCGTCGCTGCGCGTGGACACCGCGGCCTTCGCCACGGCCGAACCGGCCGTACCGGACGTGTCCGACGGCGAACCGCTGGCCCTGCCCGGGACCGAGGTTCCGGAGGTGAACCTGGCGGACGTCCTGCGCGCCCGGGACTCCGGCCCGGGGATCTTCCGGCCGGTCGCGTCCCGGGTCGACGGCGTCGAACTCTGGGCCCGGCTGGCCCGGGCCCGCGCCGGGGTCACCAGCGACGCCGTCCCGGCCGGCGCGCCCGTCCCACTGGAGATGTTCCTGAGCGTCGGCGACCTCACCGGAATACCCGCGGGCGTCTACCGGCTCGACCCGCAGACCGGCGCCCTGCACCCGGTCGCCCGCGCGGCCGGCGGCGTCGACGCCATCACCGCGATCGAGCGCGTCACCATCCCGGGACCGGTGTTCCGGAACATGAACGCCGTCGTCCACCTCATCGGCGACCGCGACTGGGCGTTCGACACCTTCGGCGACCGCGGCTACCGCGTGATCAACCAGGAGGCGGGGCTACTCGCGCACCGGGTGTGCGTCGCGGCCGCGGCCCAG
Organism: Kitasatospora sp. NPDC001683; assembly: GCF_053596495.1. NCBI lineage: Bacteria > Bacillati > Actinomycetota > Actinomycetes > Kitasatosporales > Streptomycetaceae > Kitasatospora > Kitasatospora sp. NPDC001683. Next base: position 18,393 of record NZ_JBSFGK010000021.1, on the reverse strand, counting down.
GGCCTGTCCGGCCGGGTCGTCAACGCCTACCACGCCGAGGGAGTCCGCGCGGCCCTCGGGCTGACCGAGCAACGCCACACGCCGGTCTTCCAGATCCTGCTGGCCCGGACGGGGCCGGGCGGACGCGTGATCGTACCCGTCGAACCCGAGGAGGTGGACCGATGACCAGCCTGTCGGAAGCCCGCCCCGGCGAGGCGCATCACCTGACCGGCTCGGCCGCCGTGGTCCGCCTCGCCGGAAGCCCGGTCGCCGTGCTGGAAGGGCTGCGCGGTGCGCTGAGCTGGCACGCCGCCCGGGAGTTGGTGCGGCTGCGCGCCGAGATCGCCGACGCCGCCGGGGCTCTGTCGGACCAGCTGTACACCGCGATCGGCGCCGCGGGCGACGGCGAGCGGAAGGCCGGACTGGTCGCGGTGCGCCGGGCAGTGCACCGCGGCCGCCGGGTCGATCCGGCGCGGCTGGCCGACCTGCCCACCGAACTGACCGCCCCGGTCCGGGAATGGACCGCGCGGCTCGCCGAACGCGACCGGCTGACGGCCGAGTTGCCGGACCTGCTCGAACAGGACTGGGCCGCGAGCTGCCAGGCGCTGGGCGCCGCGGCCCGGCTGCCCGGGTTCCAACTCGGGCTCGTGCACGCCAATCCGGACGCGTTCCTGGCCCTGCGCAAGTGGTTCGGCACCGGACGCGCGCCGCAGCGCCAGACCGTGCTGCGCCTGGCGCAGTACCTCGCCCGTTCGGCGGCGAAGACCAGCCCGTACAGCACGTTCACCACCAGCGGCCTGGCCTCCTGGAGCCGGTCCGACGCCCTGGTCGAGCTGTCCGGGGGGCAGGTCGCCGCGGCGACCGCGACCGACATCAGCGTCGGGTCGCTGCACCGGATCGCGCGCGCCGTCTGCGAGCGCCCGGAGGTCGTCGGCCGCTGCCCGATCCGGATCAACCCCAGCGCCACCGCCACCGATGACACGCTGGTCTTCCTGGGGCGGCGTCCGGCCGAGCACGTGCACAGCCTCGCCCTCACCCCCACCCTGCGCCGGGTGATGGAACTGATCACGCCCGGGAGCACGCTCGACGATCTGCGGGGCACGCTCCTGGCCCAGGCGACCGACGGGAGCCAGGTCGACGTGTTCCTCCGGCGCCTGGTGACGCTGGGCGTGCTGGAACTCGTGCCGCCGCTCGCCGACCAGACCCCGGACCCGGTCGCCGACCTGCGCGCCTGGCTGCACCAGCTCCGGCAGCCCGGCCTGGAACGGCTGGACCGCACCCTGCACGGGGTGCAGGAGGCGCTGTCGAGCTACTCGACGATCGAGGCGCCCGGCGACCGGGTCGCCGTCCGCGACGCCGTGATCCGCGGTCTGGACACGGCCCTGCGCGAGGTGGGCGACCACGCCCACCTGAACAGCCCGAAGCTGGCCCAGGAGTTCGGCCGGTACAGCTTCTACGAGAACGCGGTGCACCCCGGCACGACGGCCGTGCTGGACCGGAGGAGCTGGCAGCCGCTGCTGGACGACCTCGATGCGGTGCGCACCCTGCTCGGCCTGATCGGGCCCGACCTGCCGTTCAAGCTCACGCTCAGCTCGCTGTTCCACAGCCGCTACCCGGCCGGCGCGGAGGTTCCGCTGCTGGTGTTCTACCGGGACGTGCTGGCCGAACAGTCCGCCGCGGACGAGGCGCCCCCGGCCGCGCGCGCGGCGCGGCCGACGCACAGCCGGTTCGCCGGCCAGGACAGCCCGGTCGAGGCCGTGCGCGAGCTGTACCGCCTGCGCACCGCCGCCAAGCGGCTGCTGGGCGAACGGACGCCCGACCGGGACAGCGTGGTCCGCGTCGGTCCCGAGGAGGTGCGCGCACTGGCCGAGGAATGGCCGGCCTGGGTGCGCACACCGACCTCGGTCGCGGTCTACTGCCAGCTCGCCGAGGCCGCGCACGGACCGGAACTGGTGGTCAACAACATCAACTGCGGCTTCGGCCGGGGCCGCAACCGGGTGCGGCAGATCCTGGACACGCTCGACCTGCACAACGGCGCGCCGGCCGAACCGGGGCTGGCCGCCGGCCGTGACGACGTGCTCTTCGCCGAGTTCGAGGCCGTGGCCCGGTCCGCGATCAACGTCCGGAAGCCCGGTGTCGGGCTGGTCGTCGACTACCCCGGTGTGCGCAGCTCGCGCGAGCACGACGACCTGCTGCCGGTCAACGACCTGTACGTGCGGCGCGGCGACGACGGGCTGCTCGCGCTGGTGTCGCGGCGGCTCGGCAAGCAGATCTGCCCGGTGCACCCGGGGCTCGGTGACCGGCTGCTGCCGCCCGCCGCGCGGTTCATGGTCGAGGCGTTCGGCGAGTCCAACACCTGGTTCGGCCCGCACACCGAACTCCGGATGACCTCGGACCCGCGCGCGGACGACGGCGTGCTCCACCTGCCGCGGTTGATGGTGGGGAACGTCGTGCTGCGACGCGCCATGTGGATGACCCGCGCGGACCGGCTGCCCCGGCGGACGGACGCCACCACCGACGCGGCCTGGATGCTGAGGATGGCCGGTTGGTTGGCCGAACACGGCATCCCCGAGCGGTGCTTCGTGACCGTGCTCGACCCGGGCACGATCGGCCGGGACGGCACCGGCCGGGGGCCGGGCAACGACGCCAAACCGAACTACCTGGATTTCGCGAGCATGCTGCTGCTGCTCGGATTCGAACGCCGGCTCGCCGAGCCGAACGCGATCGTGCAGATCAGCGAGATGGTGCCGGACCCCGGCCAGATCCGCGGCGAGCGCGTCGCCGAGTACATCGTGGAACTCAACGAGCCTGGAGTCACCTATGTCTGATCGCACCTGGGTCAGCGCCCACCTCTTCTACCACGCCGACCAGGATGCCGTGATCGTCGGTGTCGTCCGGCCCGCGGTCGAACGGCTGCGCCGGGCCGGACAGGCCGACGGCTTCTTCTTCCTCCGCTACTGGGAGGGCGGCCCGCACGTGCGGCTGCGGGTGCTCACCCGTCCGGAACACGTCCAGCAGGTCCGTTCGGTCATCGAGGAGACCGCCGCGGAGTTCTACCGGACGTCCCCGTCGCAATCCCCGATCTCCGCGCAGGACTACGCCGAATCCGCGCCCGGTCTCGCCGAGCTGGAACGCATGACCAGCCACGACCCGGTGCTGCACCCGGACAACTCGGTCGCGTTCATCGACTACGTGCCGGAGACCGGGGTGTTCGGTACGGGCCGCGCGCTGGCCGCGGTCGAGAACCAGCTCATGGCGGCCAGCGTGCTGGCGGTCGAACTGATCGCCCGAGGTCGCACCCCGGGGCAGCGGGCCATGGACGCCTTCGCCATGCTGGCCGCCAACCGCACCCTGTTCACCGGCATCCTGCCCGAACTCGCCTATCAAGCACGGTTCATGGTGGAGAGCGGCGGCGCGGCGGCGGAGCTGCTGGGATCGGCGGAGTTCGAGCGGCACTTCGACGCGAACAAGGCCCAGCTGCGCGGCAGTCTGGAGACGGTGTGGGCGGCGACGAGGGGCGTCGCGCTGCCCGAGGCGTCCGTGGTCAGCAACTGGCTGTCGACCGTGCGGGAGCTCAACGACACCCTGGTCGAACTGGAGTTGCTGGGCCGACTGGACGCCTACCCCAGCTTCGAGGCGCCCGCCGACGTGCTGGGACACATCAACCACCTGGTACCGCAGCTGATCGTGGAACGGTGCGCGCACCTGATGTGCAACCGGCTCGGCATCAACCTGGCACAGGAGTCCCACCTGCGGCTGCTGCTGACCAGGGCCGCGTTCGACCTGTGCGCGGTGTGACCCGTGGGCAACGCGGCAAGGCGCTACCAGGAGGACGTGCACTCCCCGACCGAGGTGGCGAACCCGGAGGCGTACCCGCCCCGGGTGGTCAAGAGCTACCCGGACGCACCGCGGCACCCCCTGCCCTGGCCACCGGAGAAGTCCGGCCACCGGCTGGGCAGGCTGCTCGCGGACCTCGGCGGCATCACCCGGTCACAGTGGCTGACCCCGCTGGACATGCTGCCCTTCACCGACAGCTTCGAGGCCATCCCGGACGACGATCCGCTGCAGTGGCTGGTGACCCGCCGCCCGACGCCGTCGGGCGGCGCCCGGTACAGCGCCGAGTGGTACGTGATCGCCGGTCCCGACTCGGAGGTGCCCACCGGCGTCCACTACTACGACCCGGCCCGGCACGACCTGGTGCGCCTGCGCTCGGGTGACTACCGGAGCTGGGTGGCGTCCCGACCCGCCGCCACCGTCCTGGTGCAGACCAATGTGTTCTGGCGGCTGGCCGCCAAGTACGGCGAGATGTACTACCGCCTCGCCTGCCTGGAGGCGGGAATCCAGGTGGCCCAGGCGCTGGTGGTCGCGGGCGACGACAACGCCACGGCCCGGCTGTGCTTCCCCGACGCCGACGTCACCGAACTGCTGGGGCTCGACCCGCGCGAGGAGGGGGTGCACGCGGTCGTCGAGCTCGTTCCGCCGGTGCCCTCCGCGTTCGGCGGTCCGTCACTGGCCGCCTTCCCGCGCGCGTTCGGCGCCCACGCGGCCGTGCTCGCCCAGAGCCGCCCCGGCCCTGAACCGCTGCCGGCCGAGCCTGCCGGAGAGGCCGAGCGGATCGGCCTGCCGCACGCGCGACCGGATCTGGCGGCCGGGACCCGGACCCGTCACGCGGCCATGCGCGGCTTCAGCGGGGAGGTCATGTCGATCGACGCATTGGCCACGATCCTCACCGCCTACGGCCAGCAGGCACGCTGGGACCTGCCGGCCGACCTGGTCGAGTTCTACTGCGTCATCGCCGACGTGGCCGGCATCCCGGCCGGTGCCTACCGCTACCTTCCCGGTGAGCACCAGCTGGAGCTGGTGAGCGAGGGCGATCCCCGGCAGCGACTGCGAGACGCCGCGCTGGCCGCGCTGACCCAGCAGGGCGCCCGCACGGCGAACGTGTGGCTGCTGCCGGTGGGAGACGCCGACGCCGCCGAGGAACGGTTCGGCGACCGCTGGTACCGGGTGCAGCAGGCGGCCGCCGGTGCCGCGCTGCACCGCGCCTGCCTCGCCGCCGCGTCCATCGACGTGGCGAGCCGGATCCAGAACGACGTGCTCACCCATCTGCTGGACGCCTGGTTCGGCCTGACGGGGCGGAAACGGACCCTGCTGATGGCGCACTTCGGTACGGAGCATCCGGCCGGGCAGCGCCCCGAGTTCCGGCTGACCTGGTGAGGGAGAACCGCTCGTGAACGAGCACAGCGAACGAACGACCACGAGCTGCGCGTTCCGCGGAGCGACCGCCGGGCGAAGCGGGGCGGGCTCATGAGCAACGCGGTACTCGGTGCCGGCCTGCTGGCCGATGCCATCGCCCGGCGCCCGCCGTCGATGCTGGTGGTGGCGCGCGACGGCTGGGACACCGGCGACTGGTCCGCGGCGCACGACCGGGGCGAGCCCTGGCTGCCGGTGTGGACGGAGCTCGACCGGGTCGTGGTCGGCCCGGTCGTCCGGCCCGGCGAGCCCGGCTGCGTCTGGTGCCTGCAGAAGTGGCGCTCCAGCGCGCCCCAGCGCGACCAGTGGACCGCGGAGCTACGCAAGGACGACCGGATCGCGACCCAGCCGTCCCCCTGGCTGTCGGACTTCGCCGCCGACGCCGTGCACGAGCTGGTGCACTCGGGCGCCGCACGGGACTGCTGCTGGTACCTCGACCTGCGCGACCTGTCCGTGACCCGGCACGCGTTCCTCCCGGACCCGCTGTGCCCGGTCTGCGGCGTGCTGCCCAACGACACGGCCGCGCAAGCCGCGATCACGCCCCTGCCGCGGCCCAAGCCCAAGGCGCGCGCCAGCAGGATCCGCGAACTCTCCGAGTCCCGGCTGACCGAGCTGTACGTGGACGCCGAGACCGGAGTGGTCGCCCCGCCCAACGGCCTGCGCGACTCGCTGTTCCCGCTGGCCGAAGCGGTCCTGGCCGAGTACGGCTACCGCGGCGAGGCCGGGTTCGGACGTACCCGCGACTTCGCCTCCTGCCGGGCCACCGCAGTCGCCGAGGCCCTGGAACGGCTCGGCGGCCAATGGCCCTGGGGCAAGCGGACGACCGTACGCGGCAGCTACGCCGAACTCGCCGGGGACGCCCTCGATCCGCGGTCGCTCGGCCTGTTCCCCCCGGAGCGCTACCAGGAGCCGGACTGCCCCTACCAGCCGTTCACCGAGGACGCCGTGGTGTCCTGGGTGTGGGCGTACTCGTTCCGCCGGGCCCGGCCGGTGCTCGTCCCGGAGACGTACGCGTACTACCGGACGGCCATGCAACCGGGGGCCCGAGCGGACAAACCCTTCACCTTCGAGATCTCCAACGGCTGCGCACTCGGCGGCTGCCTGGAGGAGGCGATCCTGCACGGGATCCTGGAGGTCGTCGAGCGGGACGCGTTCCTGATGACCTGGTACGCCCGGATGCCCGTCCCCGAGGTGGACCTCGCCCGGGCGCCCGACCCGCGCGTCGGGCTCGTCGTCGAACGCCTCGAACGCACCGGTTACCGGGTGCGGGTCTTCGACATGACGCTCACCGAGGCGATCCCCGCGTTCTGGGTGCTGGCGCAGGACACCACCGGCGACACCACCCGGCCGAGGGTCGTCTGCACCAGCGGATCGGCGCTGGACCCGGTCGCCGCCGTGCTCACCGCACTCGGCGAACTGGCCCCCATCGTCGAACAGGAGGTGCGCAGGTACCCGGCCGAGGCCGAGCGGGCCCGGCGAATGGCCGCCGATCCCGATCTGGTGCGCATCATGACCGACCACTCGCTGTGCAGCGCCACGCCGGAGGCGTTCGACCGCTTCTCCTTCCTGCTGTCCGGCGACCGCAGGACCGGCTGGGACCAACTCGGTCGCGACCCCTGGCCGTTCCACGCCGATCTGCGGGACGACCTGACCGAGGCCGTGGACCGGATGCTGGCCGGTGGCACCGACGTCGTGGTCGTCAACCAGACCTCGCCGCTGCACGAGGCCGCCGACCTGCACTGCGTGAAGGTGATCGTGCCCGGCGCGCTGCCCATGACCTTCGGCCATCGCAACCGGAGGGTCACCGACCTGCCCCGGCTGCGGGAGGTGCCCCACCGGCTCGGGTACGCGCCGCGCCCGCTGACCGACGCCGATCTCAACCCCCACCCCCACCCGTTCCCATGACCAGCCACGCCACCACGTTCGCCGTACGCGTCGCGGGCCTGCCCGCCACCGTGCTCGACCAACTCGTCGACGAGCGGCTGCGACACGCCCTGCTGACGGCGGCGCACGCGGTGGCCGCGCTGACGGCGGACGCCGCGGTGCTGTCCGACCGCTGCCACGGCGTGATCGGGGCGTTGGGCGACCCTGGCGCCAAACCGAAGCTGGTCGCGCTGCGCCGGACCGTGCACCAGCTGCGCGATCCGGCGCGGCTGCTCGCCGAGCCCCCGGTCGCCGCCGCCCTCGGCGTCGAACTCACCGCGGACATCGCCGAGTTCGGCCACGCGGTGGGCCGGTACCGGGCTGACCGCGCGCAGTTGCCGACCGTGCTGGCCGAAGCGGACCGCGCCATCGCCGCGAACCTGCGCGAGATCGGCGCGGATCCCCGCTTCGACCAGGGCCTCGCGCACGCCAGCCCCACCCTGCACGAGGTCCTCCGGCGCAAGCCCGGGCGGCAGGAGCTGATCCGGCTGGCCGTCTACGCGGCCCGCGCCGCCGTCAAGACCAGCCCCTTCAGCACGTTCACGGCCAGCGGCCTCGGCCGGTTCGTCCCGGACGGGCCGGCGCTGCGCTGGGCCGCGACCGCGCCGGCCCGATCGGTCGTCGACCTCGACCTGTCGGTCCTCACCCCGCTGACCGCCGGGCTGGCCGGGACGAGGGTCCGGATCAACCCGAGCGCGCGCCTCGTGGCCGACAGCGTCCGGTTCCTCGGCCCGGCACCGGCCGAGGAACTCCTCACCCTGCCCCTCACCCCGCCGCTGCGGTACTGCCTGCGGGCCGCCGCCGGTCAGCCGACGCTGGCCGAGTTGGCCGCGGGCCTCCCCGCGCCGCCGGAGCGGGCGGCCGGATACCTGCGCTCGCTCCTGGCGTCCGGTCTGCTGCTGGTCCGGCCCGACCTCGACGAACACGGGGTCGACCCCCTGGGGCAGTTGGCGGAACGCGTTCCCGGGCTGGCCCCGGTCCGGGAGACGCTGCGCGAGTACCGGGACGCGGACGGAACCGACCGGGTCGCGCTCGGACCGGTGCTGCGCGAGCGGCTCCTGGCCCTCGGCATCACCGGCACGGTGCGAGAGGTCGTCACCGAACAGTCGGTCATCCCCGGCGTCGTGGTCGAAGCGGGCCTGCCGTCCTGGCAGGACACGGTGGACGAACTGGCCGTCGCCTGTCGGCTGCTCGCGGTCTTCGACCACACGCTGCCCTTCAAACTGGCGATCGCCGCGTTCGTCCGGGAACGCTTCGGCACGCAAGCACCGGTGCCGTTCGACCGGTTCTACGCCGAACTGGTGCGCGACGGCCGCGAGGCGATGCGGCTACATCCCCGCGCTGTCGCCTTCGACATGGCCGGGCCGACCGAAACCCTCGCGGCAAGCCCGATCGCGGAGGTACGCCACCTGGTCGGCCTGATCGCCGGCATCCGGCGCGCGATGCCGGACCGGCAGCGGATCGAGCAGGCGCTCGACGCGCTGCCGACCTGGGTGCGCCCGGCCGGGTCGGTCGCCGTGTACGCCCAGCACGACGGCACCGCGTTGATCGTCAACGCGGTGAACTCCGGCTTCGGCCGGGGCCGGTCCCAGGTGCGCCGACTGCTGCACCAGGTCGGGGAGGATCCGCTCCCGGTCGACCCGGTGCACCCGCCAGCGCCGACGTACGCGGAGTTCACCCAGACCCAGGCCACTTCGCTCAACCAGCGCGAGATCACCCTGCCGGACCGGCTCGACTACCCGCCGCCCGCCCGGCTGACGGTCGGCGTGGGTGAGGACGGACTTCCGGTCCTGTTCGACAACGGGTCGGCCGTCCGGCCCGTCCACGGCGGGCTGTCCTACGAGCGGCTGCTCCCGCCGGTCATGGCGTTGCTGATCGAGGCATTCGGCGAGAACCCCATCCTGCTGCGGCCCGACCAACCGCTGCAGCACGACGCGAGCGCCGGCAGCGGGGAGGGCCGGGTGCTGCACGCGCCGCGGCTGACCATCGGGCGCGTGGTGCTCCGGCGAGCCACCTGGGTGGCCCAGCCGGGCACGCTTCCGCGCCGCGGAGCCGGCCAGCCCGACGCGGACTTCCTGCTCACACTGGTGACCTGGCTGGCCGAGCACGGCATCCCACCCCGGTTCTTCGTCTCCGTCCTGCGGACGGGCGCCGTGTCGGCGGGTGCGTTCGCCGGCGATCGTGCCCGCAAGCCGATGTACGTCGACATCGGGTCACCGCCACTCGTGCTGGCCTTCGAGCGGCTGGCCAGGGACCCGGCCTGCGCGGCGGTGTTCCAGGAGGTCGCACCGGAGCCGGAGACCGCCATCGTCGACGACAGGGGCGCGCCCCGAGTGACCGAGTACGTGATCGAGCTGAACTGTCAAGGAGATGGAAAATGACGGAGTCCTCGTGGCGCAGCGTGAACGTCTTCCACCACGACGGCGACCGGACCGATCTGCTGCTGGACGCGGTGCGCCCCTTCATCACGGCCGTGGCCCCTGCCGTGTCCAAGGTGTACTACCAGCCGCACTGGCGGCGCGGGCCGCACGTCCGCATTCCGATCCGGGCGAGCGCCGAGACCTTCGACGGCGTCGTCGCACCGGCCGTCGCCGACGTACTCCAGGAGTACCTGCGGGCACATCCGTCCACCGTGGTTCTGGACGAGCGGGCCGCGCACCCGCAGCACGTCCGGCTCGCCCGGTACGAGCGCGAACGCGGGCCGTTGACGCCCTGGGCACCCAACAACACCGTCGAGACCGGTCCCCACGACCAGCGCCTGCACGTGCTCGGCGGGCAGACTGCGGCGGACCTGCTCGCCGACTACTACGTCGACACCAACGACATCGTCTTCGACATCCTCGACTGGGTCCGTGGCGGCGGTTCGAAGATGGCGCTCGCGGTGGACCTGTTCATCGCGGTGGCGAACCGGTTCCTCCCGCCGGTGACCTACGGCTACATGTCCTTCCGCGGACACGCCGACGCCTTCATCGCGAAGATGCCCGACGGCCTGCGCGCACGGTTCGACCAGGTCTACGAGGCCAACGCGGAGCACTTCCGGCGACGGGTCGTCGAGATCACCGCGGCCGCCGACCACCACGAGGTCATCCTGTTCGGCGCTCTCCCGGACACCCTCCTCCACTACCGCAACCAGGCCGCCGGGCTCCTGGAATCCGGGGAGTTGACGCTCAACACCGACGAGAACGGCGACCCGGAGGCATGGGGTTCGACCTGGAGCGAGTGGTCCGAGCGCAGCCCGTTCCACCAGGCGCTCGGCGGCCACCGGGCAGCGGCCGACCAACTCGGCGGCTGGCAGGCCTTCCAGCAGTACCGGGTCGTACTCAACTGGCTGTACCTCAACATGTACCGCCTCGGCATCGGTGAGCTGGAACGCAACCTGATCTGCCATGTGGTCTCCCGCGCCGTCGAGGACGTGCACGGGGTGACCGCGCTGGATCGGATCCAGGATCTGATCGGTTTCGTCGACAGCGGCGGCCGTCTGTAGCCCGACCGCACGAGGACCGGACCGCACGAGAACCGGACCGCACGAAAGGGGGAGAGAAACGCATGAGCCACGCCGTCACCGTCAGCGGCCTCGTCAAGCGCTACCACCCGCACGCGGCGGCCGCCGTGGACGGTCTGAGCTTCACGGTCGACCGGGCACGGTCTTCGGCCCGCTCGGTCCGAACGGGGCGGGGAAGTCCATCACCGTCGGCGTGCTGACCACCCGGATCCTGCCGACCGCGGGCCGATGCCTGCTCTTCGGCACGGACGTGGTGGCCCGACCGGCCGCGGCCAAGCGGTTGCTCGCGGTCGTGCCCCAACGCCAGAACCTGGACCGTTCCCTGGACCTGCGGCAGAGCCTGCTCTTCCACGCGCGCTACCACGGCATCGGCCGGGCTGAGCGGCTCAGCCGTGCCGACGAGTTGCTGGACCCTATTGGGCTCACCGACCAGGCCGGTCAACGGGGCGAGCGGCTCTCCGGCGGTCAGGCTCAACGGGTCGTCATCGCGCGGGCACTGATGCGAGATCCCCGCCCGTCTAGTACGAGACCAACTACTACCTGACGAACACGAAACCCTGGTCACAGCCACGACCTGAATCTCTACCGAACCCGGGGCGATTCAGACCACCGAGAGGCGCGCATTGTTGCAAGAAGGGTTGACACTGCACGCAGGGTATTGGAAGCTCCCATTGGCCAACGCCGGGGACATTCACCTCGGTGATCTTTTTTACGATTGATTGTTAGCGCTAACATCCACTCGTCGAATCCACCGCCGATCGGGAGGCCGGCATGCGGACCTGAGCGCCACGAGCGGCCACCCGGCGTACTGCGCGGTCGGACGGCGAGCGAGTAGTCGCGCCAACTCGCCGCTTCTTCCGCTTCTTCCGACACCCACGAGGCCGGACCGGAGATCCGGTTGGATTCGCCGCCCCGATATGCCAGGGAAGCCGCACCGGAAATACCGGCGTGCAGTCCTCCATTTCTTCACGCGGCGACCTCGCTGCGCAATCGAGTCTTCTCGGAGTTCCCACCCCGCAACTGTGAGGCCATCCACCGAAGCGTGTTTGTCATGCCCACAACGAAGTTGGGTGAATGCCGAACCGCGAGGAACAGAAACCTCCCCCACCACTCCATCAGGAGGCGACCCCATGCTCCACGCGAACCTGCGCGCCACCCGGCCACCGGCGCGCACACGGCTGCGGAGGACGCTTGGCTGCGTACTCTCGGCGTTACTCCTGTCCTTGGCGATTCCACTGCTCTCCCTGGGCGCGGCCCCGTCAGCTGCGGCCCTGGGAAACGGTTTGGCGACCACGCCGCCGATGGGTTTCAACGACTGGAACGCCTACGGCTGCGACGTCTCCGAGCCGCTGATCAAGAGCACGGCGCTGGCCATGCACAACAACGGCATGCAGCGCGCAGGGTACGGGTACGTCAACATCGACGACTGCTGGATGACCCACACCCGGGGCTCCGACGGGCGCCTGGTGCCTGATCCGAACAAGTTCCCGGACGGGATCAAGGGCACCGCCGACTACGTCCACTCGCTGGGGTTGAAGCTGGGCATCTACGAGGACGCCGGACTGCAGACCTGCGCCGGCTTCCCGGGCAGCCTGGGCCACGAGACCACGGACGCGCAGGCCTTCGCCGCCTGGGGCGTGGACTACCTGAAGTACGACAACTGCTATGCCGGGCCGGGCTGTTGGCTGAACTCCTGCCCCAACGGAACCGAGGCGCCCGCGCAGACCCGTTACACCGCGATGCGCGACGCCCTGGCTGCGACCGGTCGGCCCATCCTGTTCAGCCTGTGCAGTTGGGGCGAGGACAGTGTGTGGACCTGGGGCGCCGGTGTCGGCAACAGTTGGCGCACCACCGGGGACATCAACGCCAGCTATTCCAGCATGCTGTCGATCTTCCACAGCAACGTGAACCTGGCCTCCTACGCCGGGCCCGGTCACTGGAACGACCCGGACATGCTCGAGGTCGGCAACGGCTCTCTCACCGACACCGAGAGCCGCTCGGAGTTCAGCCTGTGGGCGGAGATGGCGGCTCCGCTGATCGCCGGCACCAACATCGCCTCGGCCAGCCCGGCCACCCTGGCCACGCTCACCAACGCCGGGGTGATCGCGGTGGACCAGGACTCGCTCGGCAAGCAGGGCACGCTGGTGTCCTCCGGCGGCGGTCTCGACGTGCTGGCCAAGCCGCTGGCGAACGGCGACGTCTCGGTGGCCCTGTTCAACGAGACCGGATCGACCGCGACCATCAGCACCTCCGTCGCCGCGATCGGCAAGACCGGGGCCTCCAGCTACGGCATCACCGACCTGTGGTCCGGCGCGACGTCGACCACCAGCGGCACCATCAGCGCCTCGGTTCCGGCGCACGGCACCATCATGCTCCGCGTCGCGGGCGGCACCGGCGGCGGAACGAACCCGGCCGGCCCGGTGCGCGCGGTCGGTGCGAACAAGTGCCTGGACGTGCCGAACTCGACCACCACCCCGGGCACCCAGCTGATCATCTGGGACTGCAACGGCCAATCGAACCAGACCTGGACCCGCACCTCCTCCCGCCAGCTGACCGTCTACTCGGGCGGCTCCCAGATGTGCCTGGACGCGTACAACGGCCAGACCGCACCCGGCACCAAGGTCGAGATCTGGACCTGCAACAACCAGGCGAACCAGCAGTGGAAGGTGAACGCCGACGGCACCATCACCAGCGCCCAGTCCGGACTCTGCCTCGACGTCACCGCCGGATCCACAGCCAACGGCGCCCTGATCGACCTGTGGACCTGCAACGGCCGGACCAACCAGCAGTGGGCCGTCTGAGCGATCACCGGGCCTGACGACGACCGTCGTACCGGGCTTGCGTGCCCTCACTCGCCCGATCGCCTCACTGAACTCCCGAAGGCTGGCCCAGCTGTTGCATACAGCTCGCGAAGACGTTCCATGAGAAGTCGGTCCGGGCCCTCGACGTCCTCTTCGATCGGTTTGAGCTCGGTCTTCTTCCTCTTGCCCGGCAGGCCGTCGGCCACGTCCACCCCCACGTCAGCGTTGCACAGATACGCAATGTCGACAGACCGTCATTCACCGGAAGAATTCACGTCGTTGCGGCGGGTCGTCAGCCGGCGTGGTCCATGGCGCAGGGGGTGGTAGGCCGGTCGGCGCCATTGGCGGGTCGCACCCAGAAGGCCGTGACGTTCAGCCGCCGTTGTCCGGTGGAGCCCAGGCGCAGGCCAGCGAGCCGCCGATGAGCCCGGGCAGCATGCCCAGGAAGAAGCCGCCGAAGTTGGCGACCGGCACGGAGAGCAGTGAGAGCAGGATCGCGGCGACCCCGGCGAAGATCCGCACCTGCTGCTGGAGCCAGAGCGTGACACCCAGCGTGATCAGCAGGCTCCCGACGAGGAGTGAGCCCGCGCCCGCAGTGGTGGAGAGCGCCAGGCCGAGACCGCCCAGGGTGAGGTGGGCGTAGGGAAAGGGGAAGTAGAGGATCGGCAGGCCGCCGACGAACGTCAGCAGGCCGGCCCAGAAGGGGCGGGTGCCGCGCCAGGCCCGGAACTCCCGCCGGGCTGTGGCGATCGCCTCGCGCGGCCTGGACCACGGGGCCGTGGTTCTGTTCCACACGTGGCACCTCCCTGTACGGTCAGTGGGATCGAGACGGGCTGCCGGGGCAACGGGTCAGAAGCACTCGTCCCGGCCGTGCACCAGCGACACGCCCAGCCCGGGAACATCGAAGCTGCTGGCCGCCACCGCGACCGCGGCCACCCGCACGTCGGTCAGGTTGATCGAACTGGCCTGCTGCGCCGGGCTGTTGGGGTTGAAGAAGCGCGACTCCCGGTCGCCCTTGCTGACTTCGCCCTTGGTGAGCGCTCCGGCGGCGACCCCGATGTCGAGATGATGGGCGCTGGACTGGTCGGCCGCCAAGTGCTTCGCGTCGATGAAGAACCCCTTCGCGGTGGCCGCTCGCTTGTCCCCGGTGAGCCGCAGCGTGAAGGTGCCGAGCACCGGGATCGGGAAGACGGCGGACTGGCAGAGCCCGTGGATGGTGGCGGACTCGAACCCCGTGACCATGACCGGCACCGGGTCGTGCTCGCGGGTGAGGTCGACCGTGCCGTACAGGCTGAAACCTTCACCGTGGAGCTCGTCGGCGGAGAGCTTGAACTCCTCACCGGAGATCAGGAACGACGCGGCGAGCGCGTTCTGGGCCACCCCGGCCACGAGGGCCGCGGTGGCCGCGAGGCACGGCAGCAGGATGACGGCGAAGCGCTTCCAGCGGGTCCTGCCGAAGCGTTGCGACATGCCGTCCCTCTCTGACCTGGACCATGGCTCCCGGGCGCCCGGCCGGGAGCGTTCGCGCGGGACACCGCACCGACTGCCCGAAATCGGAAAAGACCGGACACGGCCGATCATGCGGTGCGGGAAATGGCTCCGCAAACCATTCACGGCCACATTGACGACCATGTCGCCGCACATCACTCCAGCGGCCCATCGGCCGACTTCTGGTGCACCTGGCCCTCCGGCCACCGATGCGCAGATCTTTCCGGAAGTCTTACCAACCACGCCCGCTCCTTGCACAACCCGCACACCAAGCTCCCGGAGCACGCGATTCCGCTTGTGCCCCCGAGCACGACCACCGGCCGGTACCGGTGGCGCCGTCACCTACGGAAAGATCGAATGGACCACTGCTCGTCCTGCGAGAATCGGCCCGACCCCCAACCCCCTGCCCGGATTGCGCCCACCCCGCCGCCGACACCGACACCGCACCCGCGAAGACGGCACCCGCCGAGCAGGCAGGAGCTCCGGCTCTCGCGGCCGACCACCGCCCTGCCGCGGAAGGGGAGGGGGACACGGACGCCTCCCTGGAGTCGGCAGAAGGCGGAGCCACTGGGGGACACCCGCTGCCCGACCCGAACTGCCGGCGGACACCCCGCCCCATCCCGCAGCCGCGTACGGGCTCCAGCCCGAGCCGCATGCCGAACCGCCCGCCGCCGATCTGGATCTCCGCCCCGGCGGCCGGCTGAAGCGGTGGCGATTGGCAGCCGGTATCGGCGTGCTGGGCCTCGCCGTGATCGGCTTGGGCGCGGTCGCCCTCCAGTCGAACGGTTCGGACGGCGCCGCCGAGCCTGTCGGGTCGCCCAGTGCCCAGCCGACCACCACCGCACCCGGCACCCCTTCCCCCAGCCTCCCCCCGAGTCACCACCCGGCATCGCCCACCCCGAAGCCCCACCCCGCCTCGCCCTCCCCCACCGCGGGGCCCGGCCATGCCTCAGCCACCGCCTTGCCGGGCTCGGGCACAGCCGGAGCCGTCCGACCCGGGTCCTCCACCTCACCGGAACCGGGCCGTACTCCGGCCGTCCCGGCCACCCAGCCGACGCCCGCGGCCGGCCACCCGGGCTCGCCCGAGCCGACCCAGACGGGGCCGAGTCCGAGCAGCAGCCCGAAGCCGACCTGCACGCAGCTCCTGTTCTGGTGCACCTGACCGGTCCGGCAACCCCTGCCACTGCCACAGCAGGGCGGCACGGCGGCGGTCGGCGACCGGACAGCTCCTCCCGCCACCACGCCGGTTGAGCTCCGAACGCTGCCGACCCTGCGGCTCAGGGGCGACCCAGGGCACGGCGGCGGCCAGGGTTCAGCAGGCGTCGGCGCCGTTGTGGACGGTGTCGCCGAGGAGGTCGACCGATCCGGACGGGGCCACGATCGCAGCTCGGACAACGGTGGTGACGCCGGGAAGGACGAGGTTGAGCGAGAGCTACACCGCGGGGGAGTTACAGCAGCATCGCCTCGAACTGGAACTCGGGTGCGGTCAGCGGTTGCTCGGACCAGATGACCTTGCCGCGGGCCGTGTACCTGGTCCCCCAGCGTGCGGCCAGCTGGGCCACCAGGAACAGGCCCCGGCCGCCCTCGTCCGCGGTGTCGGCGTAGCGCAGGTGGGGGGCGGTGCTGCTGGCGTCGGAGACCTCGCAGACCAGGCTGGTGTCGCGCAGCATGCGGACGCGGATGGGCTCGGTGCCGTAGCGGATGGCGTTGGTGACCAGTTCGCTGAGGATCAGCTCGGTGGTGTAGGTCAGTTCCTCCAGGTCCCAGGCGATGAGCTGGTCGTCGCAGGCGTTGCGGATGCGGGAGACGGCGGCGAAGTCGTCGGGTACGTCCCAGGTGGCCACCTGGTCGGGCGCGAGCAGTTGCGTACGGGCGACGAGGAGGGCGATGTCGTCGCTCGGACGCGGCGGGGCCAGCGCGTCGAACACGGCCCGGCAGGTCTCCTCGGGGGATGCGTCGGCACGGGCCTGCGCCAGGGAGCGGCGCAGCGCGGCGAGTCCGGTCTCCAGGTCGCGCTCGCGGTTCGTGACGAGTCCGTCGGTGTAGAGGACCAGGAGGGTGCCTGGGGCCAGCTGGAGTTCGGTGGTTTCGAAGGGCAGGCCGCCCACGCCGAGTGGTGGGCCGGCGGGCAGGTCGACGAACTCCACGCTGCCGTCGGTGTGTACCAGTACGGGCGGTGGGTGACCCGCCCGCGCCATGGCGCAGTGTCCGGAGACCGGGTCGTAGATCGCGTACAGGCAGGTGGCGCCCGTGACCGCCCGCTCGCCCTCGTCCTCGTCCTCGTCCTGGCCCTCGACGTCGCCTTCTCCCGGCCCCGCCTCGCCCTGGTCGAGCCGGGCGACCAGTTCGTCGAGGCGGGCGAGCAGCTCGTCCGGGGGCAGGTCGAGGGCGGCGAAGTTGAGGACGGCGGTGCGCAGCCGGCCCATGGTGGCGGCGGCGTGCAGGCCGTGGCCGACGACGTCGCCGACGACCAGTGCCACGCGGAAGCCGGGCAGCGGGATGACGTCGAACCAGTCCCCGCCGACCCTGTGCAGTGCCGGCAGGTAGCGGTAGGCCGCCTCCAGGGCGCTCTGCTCGGGCAGTCCGCGGGGCAGCAGGCTGCGCTGCAGCGCCTCGGCCATCCGGCGATCGCGGGTGTAGCGGCGGGCGTTGTCGATGCTGATCGCCGCGCGGGAGATCAGTTCCTCGGCGAAGGTGACGTCCTCCTTCCCGAACGGCTCGGACTGCGCCGCGCGCCAGAAGCTGACCGTGCCCAGGGTCAGACCGCGTGCGTTCAGCGGCGTGGAGATCAGCGAGTGGACCCCGTACGCGAGGATCCGGTCGGCGGTCCGCGGGTCGCGTGCCCGCCAGGCCTGCGCCCGACGCAGGTCGGCCACCAGCGTGGTGCGCCCGCTCCCGAGGGTGGTGGCCTCCGGTGTGCCGGGCAGCGGGCTGATCTGCGAGCCCACCGGGTAGAACGGCCAGTCCTCGCGGGGCCCGCCGGCGGCCACCCGGCGGATCCGCGGGCCTCCCGCGACGCCCGTGCCCGGGAGCGGCTCGTCACCGCGCAGTACCGCCTCGGCCAGCTCGACGGTGGCGAAGTCCGCGAAGCGGGGAACCGCCACATCCGCCAGTTCCTGGGCGATCCGCACGATGTCCAGGGTGGTGCCGACCCGCAGCCCGGCGTCGTAGATCAGCTGCAGCCGGGCCCGGGCCGCCTCGGCCTGCCCGGCCAGCGCCCGCAGCTCGGTGGTGTCCCGGATCGTCGCGACGCTGCCGGGCCCGCCGCCGAACGGCGCGGTGGGGCGGTTGTTCACCGCGAGCAGCCGGCCCTCGGCCGGGTGCACCTCGTCGGTGGCGGCCCGCCCCGACGCCAGCAGCTCGGCCAGCCCCGGATCGAGCCCCAGCTCGGTGACCGGCCGCCCCTCCACCTCGGGCGGCAGCTCCAGCAGCCGCCGGGCCTCGTCG